>JAGBTW010000031.1 GCA_017631135.1 Alistipes sp. | reverse complement strand
TCGCCCTTGCCTGTGCGGAGTGCCACGCCAAGACGGTCAGCATCGGGGTCGGTAGCCATAGCGAAGTCTGCACCCTCCTTCTCGGCAAGCTCAATAGCCATAGCCATTGTCTTACGCTCCTCGGGGTTGGGCGATGCAACGGTGGGGAAGTTACCATCGAGCACCATCTGCTCCTCTACACATATAATATTATTAAAGCCGTAGTTGCGCAATGACTGTGGCACGAGCTTAACACCAGCACCGTGAAGAGGTGTGTAGACAATCTTCATGTCGTTGTATTTCGCTACTGCCTCGGGAGAGAGCGAGAGAGCCTTGATGGCTGCGAGGTAGCGCTGGTCGAACTCCTCACCAAGGATGTGGATGTTCTCGGCGTTCTTACCTGTGAGCACCTGGCTGTTGTCGGTAATCTTGCCAACCTCGGCGATGATGTTTACGTCGTGGGGTGAGGTCACCTGTGAACCGTCAGTCCAGTATGCCTTGTAGCCGTTGTACTCCTTGGGGTTGTGCGATGCTGTTACCATAACACCCGACTGGCAGCCAAGCTCGCGGATAGCGAACGAGAGCTCGGGAGTGGGGCGGAGAGCGTCGAAGAGGTAGACGATAAAGCCGTTAGAGGCGAAGATGTCTGCCACGCGCTCTGCGAACATGCGCGAGTTGTTGCGGCTGTCGTGAGAGATGGCAACCTTAATCTGCTCACCCGCGAAGTTGAGCTTGAGGTAGTTTGCAAGTCCCTGTGTAGCAGCACCTACGGTGTAGATGTTCATGCGGTTTGTGCCCACGCCCATGATGCCGCGCAAGCCACCTGTGCCAAATTCAAGGTCTTTGTAGAAGCTCTCAACAAGCTCGTTGTGATTGTTCTCCATCAAAAGGCGAACCTCCTGCTTGGTTGCCTCATCGTAATTGCCGTCGAGCCACGCTTGTGCCTTTGACAATACCATCTGATCCAATTCGTTTGCCATATCTATTGGTTATTTTTATAGATTATTGATTGCTTAATAAAAAATCTAATATGCAAATATACTAAAAATAATTGAAATACTACTATATCAGCGAATTAAATTTTCACGCAAAAATTGAGCCTCGGGAGCCTTACTAAAAAAAACGAATTTTGCAACTCTTTTTTAAGTTTATTTTAATAAAATTATCCACATCTTTGCAATGTCAAAAACGACTTTATTGCTTGATGCAAGTCGAGGTCAGTTTTAGCAAAAAGAGATATAAAAACGTAACTTATTGAAGCAGAGCACTTGAACTGTTTCGGGGTATTTATCGCCCCTTAAGAGATATAGATTTTTGAACGTGATGACGCATTCAGAGACATACAACCAGGCATGGCAGGAGTGCCTTGACAGACTTCAACTCACAATCACCGAGGAGGAGTATGTCAAGTGGTTCAAGCCTATTCGTCCCATCGACTTCGATGGCTCGAACCTCCGTATCCGTGTGCCTAATGAGAGCTTCGTGGTAAACATCGAGAAGCTCTTCCTGTCGCGTCTTATGCCTATCATCAACGAGTGCTATGGTGCTGATACAAAGCTACATTACGCTATCCCTCGCGAGGTGCGCCCCCAGCAGACAGAGACAACTGCCACTGCTGCTCCAGAGTTTGCGCGCCCCATCGACACTGCAAAGATAAAAAATCCTTTTGCAATTCCAGGCATCCGTCGCATAGTAATCGACCCACAGCTCAACAATAACTACACCTTCGCTAACCACATCGAGGGTGAGTGCAACCGCTTGGCTCGCTCGGCAGGTATGGCTGTGGCGGTGTCACCTGGATCTACGGCGTTCAACCCATTATATATATATGGTGACTCGGGACTTGGTAAGACCCACATTGCACAGGCCATAGGTCACGAGGTGCGTCAGCGTCACCCCGAGTTGCAGGTGCTCTACGTCTCGATGAATAAGTTCCAGGCGCAGTTCCAGACAGCCTACAAAAATGGCGAAATTACCGACTTCATCAACTTCTACCAGATGGTCGATGTGTTGATTATCGATGATATTCAGGAGCTCACCGGAAAGACAGGTACGCAGAACGTATTCTTTAATATCTTCAACCACCTTCAGTTGGCGGGTAAGCAGCTTATCCTCACGTCGGATAAACCACCCGTGGAGCTCAAGGATATTGAGCAGCGTCTACTCACTCGTTTCAAGTGGGGTCTCTCGGCATTCCTTAATGTTCCCGATTACGAGACAAAGGTGAAAATCATCCGTGCCAAGGCGCAGCGTCTCGGTGCTAACATCCCCGAGGATGTGGTTACCTACCTTGCGGAGAACATCTCGGCAAATGTGCGTGAGATTGAGGGTGCGCTCTCGTCACTCATCGCCAATGCTTCGTTCCTCGGTCGCAAGATTACAATCTCGCTTGCCAAGGACATTCTCAAGGTATACGTCAAGCTCACACAGCGCGAGATAACCATCGACCACATCGTTAAGGTTGTCTGCGACTACTACAACATTGAGCTCGACACCTTTAACTCGACAAAGCGTACGCGCGACGTGGCACAGGCTCGTCAGGTGGCTATGTACCTCGCAAAGCAGCACACCAAGGCTCCGCTCACCGTCATCGGCTCGTCGATTGGTGGTCGTAACCACGCTACGGTGCTTCACAGCTGCAAGGCAGTAAGCGACATGATGGATACTGATAAGCAGTTTAAGGCGCAGATTGAGGAGGTGGAGAAGTTGGTTTTGGGTAAGTAGTATTATTCAACCTCGTAAACAAAGGAGATGACCGATTTACTTTTTGGTCATCTCCTTTCATCTTTTACAAGAAGCGTGTGCTCGATATTGCAGTGGCGCGTTTTGCGTCGTTCGTGAAGTCGGGTAGCGTGCAACGTGTGTAGACAGATACATCTGTGCTATCCGTGGTGTCGACCCATGTCATCGTGTCGCCATCTACGGTAACGCTATACGAAGTGCTCCATGCCACGCCATCGGTGTATGTGCCCGCGATAACGCCATTCTCGTAGCCCACGGTGCTGTAGTATGTCTCCCATGAGCGGCTCGAGATGCGCTGCCAAAGGGTGACGATGCCATCGGTGGTGATGCTCAAGTATATATCAAACGATGGCTCTGCGCCGCGCCATGAGGTGAGCTGCCACTCGCCCGCAAGTGCTGTTGTGTCGGCATCACCCGTAATAGGTGGTGCGGGAGGTGTTGGGGTCTCCTCTTTGGGTATTGTGACATAGGCGCTGGAATTTGAACCCAAGATGTTCTCCTCTACACCCGCAATTATAGCGCTCTTAAACTCATACTTCTCGCCCTTAACAAACTCGTCAAGCGACATCGTTAGGCTCATAGTCTCGTTGGCGTACTCTGCCAATACCGCATTCCATTTCTCCTCACCCACCATGCGATAGATGATGCAGTAGTAGAGGTTCTCATAGTCGGGGATGTGCACACCATCAAAATATGGGCGAACAACATCGACATAGATGTTAAGCTCGTTGTCAACAATCTTGACTGTGGGTTTAGAAATCTCTGCCGTAATTTCAGCGTATGTAGTCTTGAATTTGTGCTCCTCGGTTGTTATAGTCTCGAGAGAGTCATCCTTGGGTACAAACGTAAGACGATAGACGTAGTTGCTGTTCTCCGAAAGGTAGCTCTTGCCCTGTGCGGGAATCTCGATGACCTCGTTGCCATCGTTGAGCTGTGCGCCATCGATGTCAATTGCGGTCCACTCCTTGTTTGTCTTGTCAAGCGCATACTCGAGGCGTAGGGTCTTGATGTCGCTCTTCTCCTCATCGACCATGTATGCCACGTTCGATAGCGAGATGGTCGCCATTACACCCTTTGCACTCACGCTACTCTTGTAGTTTACGCTGCACTCGGCGGGGTGTAGTGCCTCGAGGTTGATGGTTGTAGACATGCCGGCATCCATCGAGAAGCTCTTGTGTGAGCCCTCCTTGGGGTTGCGTATCTCGTACTTCTTGACACCGTCGTAGTAGATGCTAAAGGTGAATACCACGTCATCGACACGCTCTAATGGGAAGAGCATAGAGGAGTAGAGTGCGCTCTTGCTCTGTGTTGTTATCGATGTCGTTAGTGTGCTATCGGCGAGGAGCTCCTCTGCGAAGTTGTAGCTCTTGACCTTCACAAATTCGATGGGCTCACCACCCGAGGTTGCGCTAATTTTGACAATTATATCCTCGAATACATCCTCATCGTCGTAGGTGATGTTGAAGTCGACTTTATGCATGAGGTGCTCGAAGGTTATGGGCAGCTCCGCAGTGCCATCAGCCGTTACATCGACTACGGTATAGCTCTTGTCACCACTCTGTGATAGCATGAAGATGTTATCCTCGGCATTGCGGTCGAGGGTTACAGCGTGGTTGGTGATGGGCATAGCGGGGTAGAGGGCAGTGACCTTGGTGTAGCTGCCTACGGGTACCTTGCCGCGGAACTTGGCGCTCTTGCCATTTTTTGAGATGTCACCCTCGGACTTAATCTCCAACTCCGCGTACTTGATGTCCGAATTGTAGAGTGCTACGGTGATGCGGTCGCCCACCTCCCACGATGTTGTGTTACCATCGAGGGCGACGCGGGTGTACTCTTCGTCGACATCTGCGATGATGCATATCTCGGTCTCTTGCTCTATGTTGGTGATGACATTAAAAAGCATCTCGCACGACACACATAGCGTCGCAACTAATAATAAATATAGGTATCTCATAATTTTAACCTCCCTTTAATGTTATAACCATCCACCATTCTCGGCTGCTCTGCCACGCACGACAATCTCAAACTCGCGCTCGACATACGAACCACCGATATTGTCGCCACCAACGTGGTCGCCACCAACAATAGCCTTTACGGTTACACGTCCCGAGCCTGGCTTTGTCGCCTTGACGCGAAGCATGCCGTTCTCGATTGTGAGCTCCTCGATGCCGAGTGACTCAACAACCTCCTGCGATGCGCTGCAACCATCGTATTTGAGCTCTGCAGAGGCACCACCAAAGTACTCGTTAAGCGAGCAGAGGGTGCTTGTGCCTGTGGCGAAGTAGAGACACGGCGTGTTGTCCATCTGCATAAGGAGCAGGTGGGCATCGATATATCCCGAGCCGAGCTGACCAATATATAGCTCAAGAGGCATCTCGTAATAATTACCTGTGTCGTAGTTGAAGTAGTTTTTTGAGCCATTCTGATGGGTGCTTATGTCGTGCACCGAGGTGAGCATGAGTTTGTGTAGCTCGTCTGCGGTGAGCGTGTAACCTTGCTTTAGAGCATACGACACAGCGAGTGCTGCACAGCCCGATACATGGGGTGCTGCCATAGACGTACCCTGCATATACTCATATCCATCCTTCTCGCTAGTAGATACTGACGAGATAGTGAGGTATGTGCCATAGAGAGAGTCGCCACCAGGGGCGCAGATGTTGACACCTGGACCATAGTTGGTGTAGTATGTAGCGCTGAAGTCAGACGACATAGCCGACACAGAGATATAGTCGCGGTAAGCACCAGGGTATGATGCCTCAGCGTAGGTCTCGTTGCCCGCAGCAAAGACCACCAAGCCACCCTCCATAACACCCTC
>JAGBTW010000030.1 GCA_017631135.1 Alistipes sp. | reverse complement strand
TGCTCGGCAACAGGCTTACCCTGCATAAACTTCTCGAGCTTCTGAATATCCTTATAGCTGTAGAATGTCAAACAGTGACCCTCGCCACCATCGCGACCCGCACGACCCGTCTCCTGGTAGTAACCCTCGAGCGACTTGGGTATGTCGTAGTGGATGACATAGCGCACATCGGGCTTGTCGATACCCATACCGAAGGCTATCGTAGCGACGATGACATCTACGCGCTCGTGAAGGAAGGCATCCTGGTTGTCGGCACGCGTCTGTGCATCCATGCCCGCATGGTAGGCACGAGCCTTGATGCCGTTTGCCATGAGCAACTCGGCGAGCTCCTCCACCTTCTTGCGGCTTAAGCAGTAGATGATGCCACTCTTACCCTCGTTCTGCTTGATGAAACGAATGATGTCGTGGTCTACGTTCTGCTTGGGACGCAACTCGTAGTATAGGTTGGCGCGGTTGAACGACGAACGGAAGACCTTGGCATCTGTCATGCCGAGGTTCTTTTGGATGTCCATCTGCACCTTGGGTGTCGCTGTTGCCGTAAGGGCGATGAGCGGTGCCTGACCGATGTCGTTGATGATGGGGCGTATGCGTCGGTACTCTGGGCGGAAGTCGTGTCCCCACTCCGAGATACAGTGTGCCTCGTCGATGGCGTAGAACGAAATCTTAATCTTGCGCAGGAAGGCGATGTTATCCTCCTTGGTTAATGACTCGGGGGCAAAGTAAAGAAGCTTTGTACGACCATCGAGCACATCCTGTCTCACCTGCGCAATTGCCGACTTGTTGAGCGACGAGTTAAGGAAGTGAGCGATGCCCGACTCTGTGGAGAAGGTGCGCATGGCGTCGACCTGATTCTTCATCAGGGCGATGAGTGGTGATATGACAATGGCAACACCGTCCATTATAAGGGCGGGGAGCTGGTAGCATAGTGATTTGCCGCCACCCGTTGGCATGAGCACAAAAGTGTCGTTGCCAGCAAGCACATTTTGAATGACTGCCTCTTGGTTTCCTTTGAACGAAGAAAAGCCAAAATACTCACGCAATTTATCGTGTAACAATACGCTTTGTTCGGTGTCCATAAATTTTATCTAAAAATTTTACCCAAATATACTATATTTTTTTGAAAAATAGTGATAACTTTGCAAAAAAGTTACAAAAAAAATGCAATAGGCGAATGAGACTTTTCACAAGCGAACTGGTAAAATCCTATAAATCACGCACAGTCGTGAATCATGTCACCATTGATGTCAACCAAGGTGAGATTGTTGGTCTGCTCGGTCCCAACGGTGCGGGCAAGACAACTACCTTCTATATGATAGTGGGACTCATCAAGCCCAATGAGGGTAAAATCTTCCTTGAGGACAACGATGGCAAGGTCACCGATATTACCAAGCTGCCCGTCTATCGCCGTGCGCAGATGGGTGTGGGATACCTCGCACAGGAGGCCTCGGTGTTCCGTCGCCTTACGGTCGAGGATAACCTGCGCGCAGTGTTGGAGATGACAAACTATTCGCGCCAATACCAGCGTGAGCGTGTCGAGCAGCTCATCGAGGAGTTCCGCTTGCAGAAGGTGCGCAAGAGCTATGGTAACCAGCTCTCGGGTGGCGAGCGTCGTCGTACGGAAATTGCGCGTGCTGTAGCCATCAACCCCTCGTTCATCCTGCTTGACGAGCCCTTTGCGGGTGTCGACCCTATTGCTGTTGAGGATATCCAAAATATCGTAGGTACGCTCAAAGAGAAGAATATCGGTGTTATTATCACCGACCACAATGTCGACGAGACCCTTGCCATTACCGACCGCACATACTTGCTCTACGAGGGTAAGATTCTTAAGGCGGGTACTGCCGAGGATTTGGCAAACGATGAAATGGTGCGTAAGGTCTACCTCGGTAGCAACTTCGAGTTGCGCACATCGCCACAGATGCGTCGCGAGATGCGCGAGCGTGAGGAGCGCGAGCGTGAGGAGGCGTTGCGTAAGATGGGTGTTACGCACGACGCAGTGGAGGATGATCTCCTGGAGTAGTTAAGTAATACTAAATAATATATGGACGATAGTACGGTTCCCCTTGGGAATAGATTGCATGGTGAGGTAACACCTCCATGTTCAAAGAGTTATGCACAGCGTGCGTTGGCAGCGGCACTTCTTGCCTCGGGACGCACAACACTTCGTGGTATTGAGCTTTGTAGCGATACGCGTTCTGCTATCGAGGCAATCGAGAAGCTCGGTGCGCGCGTAGAGGTCGAGAATGAGAATACACTTATCATAGAGGGAGGTCTCGCACCCGTAACCCAGGAGCTCAATGTTGGCGAGTCGGGTTTGGCGGCGCGTCTCTTTACGCCCATTGCGGCACTATGCGACAAGTCGATAGTTGTCGATGGCGAGGGCACGCTCAAGCATCGCCCTATGGGTATGATGGCATCGCCACTGCGCCAGCTCGGTGTTGAGGTGCGCGATGGTGGTGGTAGGCTGCCCATCGAGGTGCACGGTCCTATCAAGGGCGGTAGAATAGTCGTTGATGGCAGCATATCGTCGCAGTTCATCACGGGTCTGCTTATCGCCTTGCCACGCGCAAAGGGCGATACAACAATCGAGGTGCGTAATGCTGTCTCTACACCATATATAGATATGACGCTCGAGACGTTGGAGCGCTTTGGTGTTGAGGTTATGCACAACGAGGGTGACTATACGGAGTTCTACATCGAGGGAAATCAGGAGTTTAAGCCTGTAGACTATACTATCGAGAGCGACTGGAGTGCTGCGGCATTCATCATGGTCGCTGCCGCTATTGCGGGTGAGGTTACTGTGCGTAACATATCGACCCTCTCGCGCCAGGCAGATACGGCTGTGTGTCGCGCCTTGGAGCGCGCTGGAGCGTCAATCATCATCGAGGAGGGTTCTATCACCGTGGCACATAGAGAGTTGGAGGCTTTTACGTTTGACGCTACACACTCGCCCGATTTGTTCCCCGCACTCGTGGCGTTGGCAGCAGCGGCCGATGGCGTCTCGACAATTCGAGGCATTGAGCGCTTGCGTGGCAAGGAGAGTGACCGCGGCGAGGTGCTCAAGGAGGAGTATCGCAAGCTCGGCATAGAGATAGAACTCGACTACGACGAGAATGTTATGCGTGTTGTGGGTGGTAAGCCTCGCGCTGCCGAAGTAGATTCGCATGATGACCATCGCATAGCTATGTCGTTGGCTATTACCGCGTTGCGCATAGAGGATGAAATATCTATCCGCAATCGCGAGTGTGTAGCCAAGAGCTATCCCTCATTCTTTGAAGATCTTGAACTGCTTAAAACCGATAAGTAGCAGTGAATAATAGCTTCGGAAATAGACTACGAATAACCATATTTGGTGCTTCGCATGCCGAGGAGGTGGGTGTGCTCGTTGAGGGCGTGCCCGCGGGTGTTGCGTTGCCTGTTGATGCCTTTGTGGCGGACATAGAGCGTCGTCGACCAAAGCGATGTGGCGAGACCCCACGCCACGAGGCCGATGTGCCTGTTATTGAGGGTCTTGGTGCTGATGGTTGCACAACGGGCGAGGTGTTGCGTATATCATTCAAAAATAGCAATATACGAAGCCACGATTATGACCACCTGCGTCGTCAGCCGCGCCCCTCGCATGCCGACTTGGTGCAGTTGCGCAAGTATGGCGAAGAGTGCGACATTGCGGGCGGAGGCATAGCCTCGGGACGCATGACAGTGGCTCTTGTTGCTGCGGGTGTTGTGGCGAAGTCGTTGCTGAAAAATGTGGTGTTTGAGACTCGCTTGGTCGAGGTGGGTGGCGTAGATGACGAAGCACAATTTGACGATATTATTAGTCGCGCCGCGACAGATGGAGACTCTGTGGGTGGCATGGTGGAGTGCCGCATGTCGGGCGTTGAGTGCTCTGTGGGTGAGCCATTCTTCGACTCTGTGGAGAGTGTTATGGCGCATCTCTTGTTCTCCATTCCTGGGGTCAAGGGCGTAGAGTTTGGCGATGGCTTTGAGTGTGCTCGCAAGCGTGGCTCGGAGCGTAACGATATGATTATAAGTGAGTCGGGTGCGACATATACAAATAACGAGGGTGGCATAAATGGTGGCATCGCCAACGGTAACGACATCGTTGTGCGTGTGGCTATCAAGCCCACGCCAAGCATCGCCAAGGAGCAGATGACCTTCGATTTTGATGCGGGAGAGCTTCGCCCGCTTGCCATTGGTGGCAGACATGATGCGTGCATAGCGCGCCGTGCGATGGTCGTTGTCGAGGCGATGGCGGCTGTGGCACTTGCAGACCTAAAATTGCAGTTGTAGATGGCTACGCGCAGAGAGATATTTTTGCAGCTCGTGGCAGTGGCAAGCGAGCTATATCCCGAGGTCGAGGCGCGACAGATAGCCGAGATGATACTCTTGGCAAAGGGTGGCATCTCGCGCAATGACTTTCTTATTGAGCCAAACATCGAGTTGGAAATCACTGATTTAGATGCTATATTTGCCGAGCTACGCGCGTGGCGACCTGTGCAATATATCGTTGGGCGTGCGGAGTTCATGGATATGGAGCTTGCGGTGGGTGAGGGTGTGCTCATTCCGCGACCCGAGACCGAGGAGCTTGTGGAGTGGGTAGCACGCGACATGGAGCGTGGTGCAAAAATCATTGATGTCTGCACGGGTAGTGGCTGCATCGCCATAGCCCTAAAGCGCCTTGTGCGCGATAGCGAGGTGTGGGCAATGGATATATCTTCGGAAGCGCTCGCCATAGCGCGCAAGAATGGGGCGGAGTATGCCCCCGATGTGCACTTCGTTGAGGGTGATGCGCTATCTGACTTTAGTGCTCGTTTCCAGGGTGTTGCGTTCGATGCTATAGTCTCTACCCCGCCCTATATACCAAGTAGCGATAGGTCTCTTATGCGACCTAATGTTACGGCGCATGAGCCCGATATAGCCCTCTTTGTCGAGGATAGCGACCCGCTCGTCTTCTATCGTGCCATTGCGCGCAATGGTCACAAGATGCTCAAAAACGATGGCCGCCTATACTTCGAGATTTATGAGTCGTTGGTCGAGGAGATGGAGGCTATGTTGGAGCATGAGGGCTATGTGGATGTTGTTGTAAAAGAAGACTTTAGAGGTAAACCACGAATGATATGCGCAAGGGTGAGTTCGACAATGAGATGACGCCACAGCCGCGCGAGCGAAAGATAAAGACGGCACAGCAGGCCTTGCAGTCGCTGATGCGTCTATGTGCGCGCAGCGAGAAGAGCACGGGTGACGCACTGCGCCTTATGCGCACATGGGGTGTGCCCGAGGCGGAGCAGCACGGTGTGCTCGAAAAGCTCATCGCAAACTGCTATATCGACAACCGCCGCTATGCCGAGGCCTACACACGCGAGAAGAGTCAGCTTGCGGGTTGGGGCGAGCGCAAGATAGCTATGCAGCTTCGCCTAAAGGGTGTTGAGCGCGAGATAATAGGCGAGGTGATGGCTCTGCTTGTGGCGGATGATGACAGAGTGGAGCGCCTACGCGAGAGGCTAAAGCGCAAGCTGCGCACAACAAAGGCGGCGAACGACTATGAACTGCGAGGTAAGCTCCTGCGTTATGCTCTCGGTTTGGGCTACGACTACGACATGGCGAAGGAGACTGTAGAGGAGGTAGTGGCGGAAAAAT
>JAGBTW010000029.1 GCA_017631135.1 Alistipes sp. | reverse complement strand
TTGATTACTTTTGTAAGTGACAAAAAGATATTTGTTCATGAGAATATAACCTTAAATTATAAATATATGTCTAATAACTGTCCGGCAACGTGCCACTCATACACCCTTGAGCCAGAGGCTGGCTTCTCGTTGATTAAACTTAAGGCTGGTGAGAAGATGGTTATCGAGCGTGGCGACAGCAACTGTCTGCTGGTCCTCACGAGCGGTAACTTCGAGATTAACTCGGAGGAGCGATGCGACTATACAGTACGCGAGGGTCACTTCGTGTTCTGCTTCCGTGCTTACCACTACGACATTACTGCATTGACAGACGTTGAGATTATCCGTGCTCACTTTATTGCTGCTGGTGCTGCGTGTGATATGATTCCGTTCAACAGCATCGTCGGTAAGATTAAGAAGATAAGCTATAAGTTTACGCAGGTGGCTATGAACGAGCCTATGAACCTCTTGTTGCAGTCTGTGAAGCTCTATCTCGAGAACTCTATGAAGTGTAACCACTTGCAGAGTGCCAAGATTCAAGAGATGTTCGTAATCTTCAAGTTCTTCTATACGCCACAGATTCAGTTACGCACATTCTACAACCTCTTCGACCGCAACCAGTCGTTTGCGTCGCTTGTGCGTAACAACGCACCTCGCGTTAAGACCGTTGAGGAGCTTGCCGATATTTGTGGTTTCAGCATTCAGCACTTCAATAATATGTTTAAGCAGGAGTTTAACGACACTCCATATAGCTGGATGCAGAAGCAGCGCATCGTGGAGATTGAGCGTCTATTGACCGAGACGAGCGTGCCTCTTAAGAGCATCATCAAGATGTATAGCTTCACTAACCACGGTCACTTTGCACTCTTCTGTCGCAAGTACTTGAAGAAGACGCCTTTAAAGATTCGCAAGGAGGCGCGTGCGTTGCGCGAAGCACAGCAGTAGGTATATGTCAAGGTTAATATAAAAGTATGAGGCTGAATAAAAAGTGTATTTTGTCGTTACGCTTGCGCTCAAAATCCTCATTTACGCTTTAGTAAACTGCGGTTTTTCGCGCTTCGCAAGCCTAAAACTACATCTTTTTATTCAACCTCATAAACAAAGGAGATGACCGATTTTGCTTTAGTCATCTCCTTTTATTGTATGGTTTGTCGAAATATCCTACTCGGTAAAGAGTATAACCTCTTCAGTGGGAGCCTCTTCGGTTGCAGTTTCAGTTATGGCTTCGATTGCAGCGCCACAAGTGGGGCAGATGTTGTCGTCAGCCTCGGGCATATCAACAACGATGAAGATATACTTCAAGGCGAACAATATCGCAAGGATATACATCATAGGTGTGAGCTTTCTAAATCTGCCACAGCAAGCGTTGAGCACAACATAGCATATCATGCCGATAAGGATACCGTCAGAGATAGAGTATGACAAGGGCATGAGGATGATACATACGAATGCGGGGATAGACTCCGTGTAGTAGTTGAACTTGATATGACGGATTGGCTCGAGCATCAACAGACCCACGATGACGAGCACAGGGGCTGTGGCAGCCGAGGGGATAGAGAGGAAGAGGGGTGAGAAGAAGAGTGACACAGCGAAGCAGCAGCCCACAACGAGGGCTGTGATACCTGTGCGACCACCCTGTGACACGCCCGCAGCACTCTCCACATAGGTTGTAGTGGTTGATGTGCCGAGTACGGCGCCCGCTGTTGTGGCGATGGCGTCTGCCATAAATGCCTGGTTGAGGCGCTCGATATGACCATTTTTATTTACAAGACCTGCGCGCTGGCACACGCTAATAAGCGTACCCACGGTGTCGAACATGTCGATAAACAGGAAGGTGAAGACCACAACCAACATGTCGAGCGTGAAGATGTTCTCCCACTGGAACTGGCAGAAGATGGGTTCGATGGATGATGGCATGTCTATAACACCCTGAAACTCCGTAATCTTCATGGGGATACCTATAATCATAGTTATAAGCACGCCGAGGAGCATCGCGCCATGTGCCTTCATGATGTAGAGCACACTGGTGATGATAAGACCTATAAGACCAAGGAGTGCGGGGCCCTCTGTCACCTTGCCGAGAGTGACAAATGTGTCATCGTGGCTAACGATGATACCCGCATTTTGTAGACCAATAAAGGCGATAAATAGACCAACACCCGCACCAATGGCGTAACGCAGATTTTCGGGTATAGCCTTTACAATCGCTTCGCGTATATTGGTGATAGTCATCAAGATAAATAGTAGACCCTCCAGGAATACTGCCGTGAGGGCAAATGACCAGTGGTAGCCCATGCCGTTACATACCGTAAAGACGAAGAAGGCATTTAGACCCATACCAGGAGCAAGACCGAATGGCAACTTACCCCACACAGCCATCACCAAGCAACCAATGATACCCGCCAACGCCGTAGAGGTGAAGACCGCGCCATCAGGCATGGGATCGTTTAGCTGTCCGAAGAGGTCTGGGTTTACGGCGAGGATGTAAGACATTGTTAGAAAAGTGGTTATACCTGCCAAAACCTCGGTGCGAATGCTGTGCTGTTGGCGGTCGAAGCCAAAAAGTTTCTTGAGCATAATGCTATTGTTGTAAATGGGTTAAAACTGTTTGCGCCCCAAAGGTAGTAATTTTTTGTTAAACAAAATATAAAGACGAGAGTCTGCTCAGTTTGCTGAACAGACTCTCTCTTGTTAATCAGTTGTTGTGTTACTCGTGGTCGTCGTGAGTAACGATTACGCCATACTTGTTAGAGTTGGTGAGCAACATGCCGTTGTATTCGCCCGTGAGTGTGCGTAGGAACGCCACGATAGCCTCGTTCTCCTCGGCGGTAAGCTCCACGTCGCACTGATAGAGAGCCATATCGCGCACAGCATCATCCATGGTTAGGCGAGTGCCGTCGTGGTAATATGGCCATGTGAGCTCGATGTTACGCAAGCCGGGAACCTTGAAGCGGTGACGGTCGCGCTCCTCGTTTGTCTGCTTGAAGCGGCCATTATCCTCCTCGGTAAGCTCCATGCCGCGAGTATCGAAGTAGTGGCGGCGCAAGCCCATAAGCTCGTATGACTGACCTCCGAGGTTGGGGCCCACGTGGCATGTTGCGCAGTTGTACTCCTTGAACAACTCGTAGCCCTTAAGCTCCTGTGCGGTAAGTGCGCTATCGTCGCCCAATAGCCACTGGTCGAAGCGCGAGTTGGGTGTTGTGAGCGTGCGCTCGAACTCCTCGATGGCATTGGTTATTGTCGCCTCGGTGATGCCCTCGGGGTAGAGCGCTGCAAACTTCGCAACATACTCCTCGTCAGCCGAGAGCTTGGCGATAATCTCGTCGAATGATGTTGATGCCATCTCCACGGGGTTGAGCGGAGGTCCTGCAGCCTGCTCGGCGAGGGTCTTGGCGCGACCATCCCAGAACTGTACAAAATTGTATACCGCGTTATATACTGTGGGGGCGTTGACACCTCCCAAGCGATCCTCAACGCCGTGTGAGTACTGATGGTTGTCCACACCACCTGTGTCGAGACCGTGGCACGATGCACACGACACGGTGTTGTCTACCGAGAGGCGTGTGTCGTGGTAGAGTGCAAAGCCAAGCAGTGCCTTCTCCTTGTTGATGTCCGTGGCGGGGATGATGGGGCGAATGGGCTCGCCACTGCGCTCACCCTCGAGGCCATCGGCGTAGTATGCTGTGCGATAGGCTGTAGCCCAGTCGGTGATGATGTCGCTCTTGGCGTCGGTAGTCTGGCTGCCCCAATGCATGAGGTAGTACTTCGCCTCGGGCATGCGCTTGTCGTTGATAACCTTCTCAACCTTTGCAACATCCACAGGGTTGGGCGTCTCGCCACTCTTGAGTGCCTCCATAAGAGGTGTGATGTCGAAGGCGCGGTAGCCCTCCTTTACATCCTCCTGCACCATCTTGCCAGCAATGGGCATGTCGGCATAGAATGGAAGCTCGGGGTTGGCGCTGTGGCAGCTGATGCAACCACCCTTCTTCAAAATCTCTGCTACGCGCACCTCGGGAGCAAGCTCTGCTGCGGGAGGGCGGATAGATACTCTATAGACAACGAACGACACCACAACGAGTGCGAGCGCTGCTATGAGCAGGAACTGTTTTTTCTTCGAGTTTTTCATAGGATTATTTATTTTAGTATGTTTTATTTTATTGGGTTGCAATTAGTTGTAGGCGTGTACGCTTGAGGCTGCTGTGGGCAGGTAGTTTACGCCCCACCAGCACATTTGCAGCGCCATGAATGCCACGATTATGACTGCGTAGTATATGCGCTTTCGCCATGTCGTGCTGTATGTCGAGGGGCGCAGCGCGAGGTGTATGGCAACGAGGTATAGACCCCATGTCACCGCTGCCCAAGCCTCCTTGGCATCCCAGCTCCAGTATGCTCCCCACGCATCCTTTGCCCATATCGCTCCTGTGAGCATGCCTATGGTAACAAATGCCAAGCCTCCGTAGAGCAGTCGCTCGATGGCGCTGTCGAGCTTGTCGCTTCGGCTGTATAGCGCACCTATGGCGAGCATCGTGGCGCACCCAAGCAGTGCGTAGGAGAACATGTATACCGAGACATGGGGTACAAACCACACGCTCTGCAGTGCGGGCATAAGCGTTTGGTCGTGAATCTCGGGTTTGAGGATGTTGATAACCATGAATACGGTGGCAAGGAGTGTCGAGAAGGAGAGTATCCATCTAAACTGCCAGCGCGCATAGGTGAAGAGTCCCGCTATGAGCAAGAAGAGTGAGTACCACAAGCGTGTCTCGCCCATCGTGCGTAGTGGTGGTCGCTCGAGAGTTGTCCATAGCGCAATGATAAAACCGAGGAGTAGGGCTATCGCCGTTGCGCTGCATGCAATGGCGACGGTGCTGCGCTCGCGCCTCATGGCGGCAAACACAGCAGCGACTAACGAAATGGCGAATACCACCACCGCTACCCAAGGAAATATGTTCCAGCCTAACTCCATACTACTTCTTCTCTATGTTTGCTTGGTGGCGTGGACCACGCACGAAGAGCATCACCGCTCCCGCAAGCAGCATCACGATGCCCACGAGTGAGAGCCACTGCCACGGCTCACGCACAATCTCTACTATGCAGTAGGGCGTTGCGCTTGCGGGCTTGTCGCCCACGCTCACAAGGTAAATCTTCTCGCCTAAAGTCCTATTATATGGGTGGTTAACACGAAGCGTAACCGTCTTGTTATCAATGACTACCTCTGCCTCGAAGTGGGTGGGTGTGCCGTTGGTGTTATACTCTGCCGTGAGGTCGTGAAGCGTTAGCGTGTGGTCAAGTTTTGTGGCTATGCCATCCATGTGGTATGCCAAGTCTGTGGGTTGCTCGAGGGTGAGGGCTGTGCGCAGCTGCACGCGGTCGGGTGCACCCCAAAAGCCCGCGCCAAGAGCCACGATGAGTCCTGCATGGAGCAGCGTGAAGCGCCAGCGTATCCCCTTTGGTGTGCGCCACCCGCGCAGGGTGACGAGCATAAGGTGGGTAAGTGTAAATAGTATACCCACAACCACAAGCCACGATGTCGCATCTGGCTCGCGCTGCAGACCGAGGTAGATGCCCGTTGCGACCATGCTACCCAACGATAGCCATGTTGCGCGCATGGAGAGCAGCGATTGCGCTACCAAAGAGCTGTTGCGGTTGTTGTATATCACATATATCGCCGCGAGCCACAGAACGATGGCTACGATGTTTAGCGGAAAGGCGAAAATGTCTAATGGGAAATTGCCTGTGAAATGCTGCAAAAGCAGGGTTGTTGCTATCGTAATAATAACGATAACGAGCTCAATTATAAATATTTGGCTTTTGCGACACTCCATTGTTAATAAATATTTGCCTCAAATATAAGGATTTATTTTTAATTTGAGCCAAAATTTATATAAAAAAATCATAATTAAGACTAAATATGTCGGGTGTTGGCTTTGTGGTTGTGGGGTAGAAAGATGGGTGGTTTAGTGAAATTAGGGATATTAGAGAAGTTAGGGAGTGGAGTGTTTTTTTGTTTCCCTCTCTAAATTCTCTATTGTTGGCAACTACTCTTTTTTGTAACGCAAAGAGGCTGACTAAACGATTTTAGCCAGCCCCCAAATGTCGAGTGTTACAACGCTACGGTTGGTTTACCAATCGTAATCCTCGTCGTCGTACATCTCTCTCTCGGCACGGTCGATTGCGCGCTCGATAGTTCTGCCATACTCGAGCATGTTCTCTGCCTCGCTCTTGATTGTAGCCTCTGTAATGTCTACATAATTCTCGATGTTGCTAACGGCATCCTGAACGGTGTTCTTTGTTATGTTAGTGAGGAAGAAGCCGATAGCCAAAACGCCAACAGCGATAAAGCGGAATATCTTTGCAAGTTTGTCCTCCTTCTCTGCAACAGCTGCAAATACGATAAGAGCGATAGTAACCAAAGGCAACTGCCACATAAGGATGGTTGTGTGGATGCGGTTAAGGAATGAGGGTGTTGCAATCACAGCTGTGAGGAGTGTGACAAGCATGATGAATGTAGCCAAAGCAAAAGCTGCGATGCTGAATTTTTTGTTGTTCATGGTGTGTTTGTTGTTGAGGTTCTGTGGTCATATTGCCATTAGCGAGTAGCCCGAACCTCGTTAAAGGCTGCTGCTAACGTGTTTTTTGCTATCACAAAAATAACAAAACTTTTTCTTATATTTCAAATTCATCGCATACTATTTTGAGAAGTCAAAAATAATGTCTTGATAATTAGTTATATACGGTTGTTTGTATTTGGCTGTTGCGGGGTTGATATTTGGTCTTTTTGTCGTAAAATATGATATAATTTGGATAACCCGCGAATTTTAATTATATTTGCCCGATAAATATAAGTGTATGAAGAGACCGCTTGTTAGCATAATCATCCCCGTCTACAACGCCGAGGCTCACCTGCCCCGATGTGTTGACTCGATTTTGGGGCAGACTTTCGGCGACTTCGAGTTGTTGCTTGTCAACGACGGAAGTAGCGATGGCAGCCTCGAGGTGTGTCAGCGCTATGCTGCGGTGGATGGTCGTGTGAGGGTGCTTGATAAGGCTAATGGCGGTGTCAGCTCGGCTCGTAACATGGGCATCGAGAGTGCTGTGGCGGAGTGGGTGATGTTTGTCGATGCTGACGACTGGGTGGAGACTAATATGTTGGAGCTTGCAGTACCCTATGTCGATAGTTGCGACATCGTGCGCTTGGCTTGGGTGGCACACCACGCCAACGATGTTGTGGTAAAGAAGCGCGTGATGAATGCCGAGAGCCCTCGCCAGCTGTTGAAGCAGCTTTTGCGTCGCAGAACGAAGCTCGCGATATGGGGCACGCTCATTCGTCGCGAGTTGTTCATGCTCCACAACATACGCTTCGACCTCTCGTACGACTATGCCGAGGATTGGCTCGCGCTGTTGCGCATTGTGGCGCGCTCAAAGAGCGTGAAGACCCTCCCCGAGGCCTATGTCTACCACTACGACATGGCAAATATGTCGAGCTGCATCAACAATATGTCGGTGGCAAAGATGGCGTGCAACGTGCGTCTGTGTCACGATGTTAAGGGTGATATACCACGAGAGTTCAGGGCCGACTTGCGCGATACGCGCCTCGAATTGTATAGGCTGCTTGTTGCGGCGTATGGCTGTGAGGAGGTGTGTCGCCACATCGCTTCGATACGCCATAAGGTTGATCTTTTCACGCTGTGGGAGGTGCTTGTTGCCAACTTTGGTTGGCGCAAGAAGCGCGAGTTGCTCGCCTTTTGGCGATATATTAAGAAACAGAAACTAAACTAACACAATTCAATTAATAATCACTTAAACAAAAGCTTATGAAGAGACTTTTACTTTTGATGCTTGGTCTGACTGTGGGCTACATTGCCTCGGCACAGATTATCGTCACAGGTATGGTTGTTGACGAAAACGACCAGCCTCTTATCGGTGCTACAGTCGTAGTTCCCGAGACAACGCAGGGCACTTCAACCGACGTGGCTGGTAACTTCCAGTTGCAGGTGCGTGATGCCGACGAGATTCAGATTAGCTATCTGAATTACAAGACCCAAACTATCGCTTTGGATGCAAAGCAGCCAAAGCAGAACCTCGGCACCATCAAGATGGAGGCAGAGGCAATCGCAATGGAGGATGTTGTGATTACACAGTCTGTGGCTGTGCAGCGTCGTACTCCCGTTGCTGTATCTACTGTTGCAGCAAGCGAGATTGAGTTCAAGCTTGGTGGTCAGGAGTTCCCCGAGATTTTGAAGTCTACACCTGGTGTTTACGTTACCAAGGACGGTGGTGGTTATGGCGACTCAAAAATCAACATGCGTGGTTTTAAGTCTGCTAACATCGCTGTTATGATTAACGGTGTGCCTGTGAACGACATGGAGTGGGGTGGTGTCTACTGGTCTAACTGGGCTGGTCTTTCTGATGTTACACGCTCTATGCAGACACAGCGCGGTATGGGTGCGTCAAAGATTTCATCTCCTTCAGTGGGTGGTACTATCAACATCGTGACTAACACCATCGACGCAAAGCGTGGCGGTACCGTATCTTACGGTGTGGGTAACGACGGCGCTAACACCATGTCTGTAAGCCTCTCAACAGGTCTTATGGATAGCGGTTGGGCTGCAAGCTTGTTGTTGGCAAAGCGTTGGGGTGATGGCTACATCCAGGGTACTGGCTACGAGGGCTACAACTGGTTTGTAAACCTCTCAAAGCGTATCAACTCTAACCACCAGATTTCGTTGACAGCCTTTGGTGCTCCCCAGAAGCACAACCAGCGTAAGCCTCTTTACGCAGGTCTCTCTATCTCGGAGTGGGATAAGGTTGCACAGTGGACAGGCGAGAAGGACAAATATCGCTACAACGCTGTCTACGGTTTCGATAATAACGGTAAGGAGCGCTCGTCAATGACTAACGAGTACCACAAGCCACAGATTTCGTTGAACCACCAGTGGCAGATTGACCGCAAGTCGTCACTCTCTACTGCTCTCTACATGTCTATCGGTCGTGGTTCGGGCTACTCTGGTCAGGGTCGTACATCGGCAGACCGCTCAATGTGGAATGGTTCGTCTAACGGTCAGTTGCTCTACAACTTCCGTAAGTCGGATGGTACCTTCGACTATGGCGCAATTCAGGATATGAATGCTGCGAGCCTCGATGGTTCAAAGATGGTTATGTCAAAGTCTGTGAACAACCACATGTGGTATGGTTTGCTCTCGACATACACCAACGAGTTGCTCCCAGGCTTGGAGCTCTCTGCTGGTGTTGACGTGCGTTACTATGTAGGTAAGCACACTAACGAGATTA
>JAGBTW010000028.1 GCA_017631135.1 Alistipes sp. | reverse complement strand
CATCGCCATTCTGTTGTCGGGATGTACAGCGATGATGAACTCATCGGCATACGGTACGGGTGACCTATATAGAACGGACAACCGCGCGGAGGTTGCTGCGCGCCTAAAGGCGGAGGCAGAGGCAGAGCGCCTCGCGGCAGAGGCACGCCAAGCGCAGTGGGAGGCACGCCTTGCCCAGGCTAATGCCGCAGCTGCCGAGGCGGAGTACTATGCCGCGGTGGACGAAGAGCCCAATTTCACAAACATCGTGGCGGATGACTACGAGAGTGCCTATGCGCGTCGCCTCTATGGCTTTAGCTCACCGACATATAGGATGCCCTCGAGCTACTATGATATGCTCACAAGCAGCTCAATATACTACGCTACGGCATACGACCCCGCCTACTACAACATAATGGTGTCGGGTGACCAGGTGTGGGTAGAGCCCAAGTATATAACCTCGATGTTTGGCACCTGGGGTGCTACGAATGTGACCTTCGGAATATACTCTTCGCCATGGAACTATGGCTGGAGATGGCGCGTAGACCCATTCTACTACTCTATGTGGGGCTATCCCCACTACTCGTGGTACGATTGGAACTGGAATATGTGCTATAATCCCTACTATTATGATTGGTGCTGGCATGGCTACTACGATCCATTCTACCCGCACCACCATCACCACTATCCAGGCTATCACCCAATGCCTGCGCCCCCAACACATCGCCCCGACAACCGCCCAGGAGGTGGTCACATAACGGGTACGGGTGCGTCATCGGGCCCTGGCAACTTGAATGGCTCGAGGGTAAACAGTGGCTCGCGCTACACCTCACCCACGACAAACCGCAGCTATGGCACTACGAGTGGTCGTGTCGATGGTAGACCAACAAGTGGCTCGACATCAAAGGGCTATAATAGTAACAGTGTGCGTCCTACGAGTGGCACAACCGCGGGCTCGCGCTTGAATGGCATAGAGTCCAACACCCGCATAACAAATGGCGTCTCTACCTCTAATGGCACGAATAGCAACTTCCGCCAAGGAGGCTCAAGCTCACGCACTACCACCACGACGGTGACAAACACCAATCGCAGTGGCGGAAGCAACAATAGGGTGGGCACACAGCAGAGTGGTGGCAACTACCGCCAGGGCTCAACATCGCACAATGGCTCTTTGAGTGGTGCACGCGTGGGTAGCTCATCCTCTTCAAGCCGCAGCTCGTCATCCTCGTCGTCGAACTTCCGCTCTTCGGGCTCGTCGTCGTCATCGAGCTATCGCGGTGGCTCAACAGGCTCGAGCTCTTCGGGCTCGTTCCGCAGTGGCAGCTCGTCGGGCAGTAGCCGCAGATAGACCTACAGCGGGGAGTGTGCCAGCAAATGTGTGGCATGCTCCTTGTTGCAACAATAGATATGAAATAGCAGAAATACCATGAGACATATTTATACGATAGTAGCAGTGGCTGTGATGTCGCTCTTTGCACCTCGTGCTGTGGCGCAAGACTTTGGTGGAGTGACATTCAATAATGAGATTGCGACATGGAGCGACCTCTATAACCTCTCGTTCACCGCCCACAACTTTGGCTCGGCACGCACGATGGGTATGGGTAATGCCTTCACGGCGTTGGGTGCCGACATGACCTCGGCTTCGCTCAACCCTGC
Source organism: Alistipes sp. (assembly GCA_017631135.1). Lineage (GTDB taxonomy): Bacteria > Bacteroidota > Bacteroidia > Bacteroidales > Rikenellaceae > Alistipes. The sequence continues at coordinate 2,973 of JAGBTW010000028.1, read as the reverse complement.
GGGCATAGGCATGTATGTAGATGGCGACTTTAGCCTCTCGCCCATGTTGCAGTTCGCAAAGACAAAGACCGCGAATAGCGACAAGTTCTATAATGGTGTGCCTCGCAGCGAGCAGGAGTTCAGAGACCACACCGAGCGACTGTCGTTGGCGAGCATGGGTGGCGTGTTTACGGTCTATCGCAGCAATGGCGCGCTCACAAATCTCAACCTCGGCATCGTCTATAACCGCATTGCCGACTTCAACCAAAACACTATGAGCGCCTCTATAGCCAACCCCGCAACAAGCTCGATGGCAAACTTCATGTGCACGCTGTCGAATGTCGATGGCTTGCAGACAAATGCCGATGGCACAATGTCTTATGGTGGCGACCCATACTTCTGGGGTGCTACGCTGGCGTATAAGAATGGCGTTACGAATAAGGATGATAAGGGGTGGTTCATCGACCGCATAGCCGACTATGCCGAGATTGACCAGTATGCCGCAACCGAGGTGCGTGGCTCGTTGGGTGAGTACGACTTGTCGGTGGGCATGAACTTCTGCGATATAATATATGTGGGTGCGTCGCTCGGCATACAGAGCCTCACCTACGACCGCAACACCTTCTATGGCGAGAACTACTTCTATGCTGGGGGCAACTACCCCTCGGGTAAGGATATGCCCTATCAGCTCGACTATATGAACTATGTTCAGCGCACCTACCTCTCGGGTACGGGCATAAACCTTAAGCTCGGCGTTACGGCGCGCCCCGTGTCTTGGTGGAGAGTGGGTGTCGCGTACCACACACCTACGCTCATGAACATGTCGTTGCACTATAGCGCAGATATGTGGTCGGAGACATATAGCGCTGGCGATAACCCCGATGGCTATGACCTCACAAACCAGGGATATGCCTACTTCAACGAGAGCACACCCCAGTGGGAGGATGTGGGCGAGTATGCATGGAACTACGCCTCACCCTCGCGCCTGCTCATAGGTACAGCATTCACGCTTGGCAAACGCGCAATCATCTCTGCTGACTATGAGCGTAGCTGGTATCAATCTATACACCTGCGCCATTCGCCAATATGGGGTCTCGACTATACCTCTATCATGAAGCAGGTGTTCAAGGGCGGTAACACGCTTCGCGTGGGTGCGGAGTGCTATGTGCTGCCATTCATGGCACTTCGTGCGGGATATATATGGAGTGGAAATACGCTCCGCAAGGGCTTCGAGAATATCATCGCCTCGCACACCATGCCCAAGAGTCAGTCATATATCACTGCGGGCCTTGGTCTTAAGCTAAACGAGAGTGTCTATGTTGATGTTGCCTACCAATATGGTACAACGCGCTATACCGACTATCAGACATTCTACTATGTGGATAATAGCGATAGTGCCAACGACTTCGGCAGCCGCATCTTCAATGATGTCACAACAAAGCATATAGCAGTGGTGACGCTGGGTATACGTTTTTAGTTACATAAAAAATGGGCGTGTCCGAAGTGTTGGACACGCCCATTGTTATATCCTAAAGGTTGGTTTAGAAAGCCTTGCCAATGCCAAGGAAGTCCTCGGCCTTGAGGGCTGCACCACCAATAAGACCACCGTCTACGTTCTCCTTTGAGAAGATCTCGCCAGCGTTAGAGGGCTTGCATGAGCCACCATAGAGGATAGCGCACTCATCGGCTGCTGCACCGAACTTCGAGCGCAACACCTCGCGGATGTATGCGTGAATCTCCTCTGCCTGGTCTGCTGTAGCAGTCTTACCAGTGCCGATAGCCCAAACAGGCTCGTAGGCGATGACAAGCTGTGCAAACTGCTCCTCGGTGAGGTTGAACACAACCTCCTCAATCTGCTGCTTGCACACCTCGAAGTGGCGACCTGCCTCGCGCTCCTCGAGGTTCTCACCTACGCAGTAGATGGGCTTGAGGTTGTTCTCGTATGCGCGTGCCATCTTCTTGTTCAAGGTCTCTGATGTCTCGCCATAGTACTGACGACGCTCCGAGTGACCAAGGATAACATACTCGCAACCAAGCGCCGCAATCATCTCGGCAGATACCTCACCTGTGTAGGCACCCTTAACCTCTGTTGCGCAATCCTGTGCACCAACAGCGATGTTTGAGCCCTTCAATGTCTCGATAACGCTATGTAGGTGTGTGAATGGAGGACATACGATAAGTGTTACGCAGTCGCAAACATCCTTACGACCAGCAGCTACGCCCTTTGCGAGCTCTACACCCTCCGCGGGCAAGGTGTTCATCTTCCAGTTACCCGCAACAATCTTCTTTCTCATATCAAAGAATCTATTTTAATTTTAGTTATTATCTCCGTAAATTACTGTGCCTGTGCCTCGATCCAAGCCTTAATCTCGGCTGTTGCCAAACCAAGCTTGTTCTTCTTGTTGAAGCCACAGAGGTCGTTAAAGAGCTTCATGCCACCTGTCGAAGCGGTGTTCTTGAACGCCTCGAGGGTGATATAGCCCATCTTCTGCACCACTGCAACCCACTCTGCGGGGATGCCTGCCTCGGTGTATACCTCTTCGGCATCAGCAACAACCTTCTTCTCGGGGCGCATGGTGGGGAAGAACAACACATCCTGGATAGATGTCTCGCCCGTCATGAACATTGTGAGGCGGTCGATGCCGATACCCATGCCCGAGCATGAGGGCATACCATACTCCAATGCGCGAACGAAGTCCATGTCGATAACCATAGCCTCGTCGTCGCCCTTCTCCGAGAGGCGCATCTGCTCCTCGAAGCGCTCAAGCTGGTCGATGGGGTCGTTAAGCTCCGAGTAGGCGTTACACAACTCCTTACCATTTACGAAGAGCTCGAAGCGCTCTGTAAGGTCGTTGTTGTCGCGGTGACGCTTGCACAATGGTGACATCTCGATGGGGTAGTCCGTTACGAACGTAGGCTGCACAAGGTCACCCTCGCAGTACTGACCAAAGATAGCGTCGATAAGCTTACCCTTACCCATTGTGTCGTCGATCT
>JAGBTW010000027.1 GCA_017631135.1 Alistipes sp. | reverse complement strand
GTGAGGTCTGAAGCGGATTCGAACCGCTGTAGACGGTTTTGCAGACCGTTGGTTAAGCCACTCGCCCATCAGACCATATCATGGGTATTTCCCAATCGATGCGCAAAGATAAGGATAATTTATGAATATCCAACTTTTTTTCGCGGAAAAAGTGCGCAATCACCTACATTATACCACTTTTATGTTGTAACAGAGGGTTATTGCACTGCGTGCAGCGAGTAAAAAAGGATGTGTCGTGAGCGACGCTTTATCACAACTCACGGCGGTTGAGCAGGGCGTGGGTTATGGTTAGTTCGTCGACATACTCAAGCTCGTCGCCAAAGCCTATGCCTCGCGCGATGGTTGTGACCTTGACGTCGGGGAAGGCCTTAAGGCGGCTCATAAGGTAGAAGAGTGTGGTCTCGCCCTCGACAGAGGTAGATATGGCGATGATGACCTCCTTGACGGTGCCCGTGAGCAGCTTATCGCACAGCAAGTCTATCTTAAGGTCGGAGGGTCCTATGCCCTGCATGGGCGATATAACGCCACCCAAGACATGGTATATGCCGCGATACTGTCCCGTATTCTCGATGGACATAAGGTCTGCAACCTGCTCGACAACGCATATCGTCGAGTGGTCGCGGTTAGCATCCATACATATAGGGCAGAGCTCGCCATCCGAGAGGTTATTGCAGCCACGGCAGTAGCGTATGTCGTGGCGGAAGCGCGCTATGCTCGACGAGAGCGAGTCGACAACCTCGGGCTCCATCTTAAGCATGTGCATAGCGAGGCGCAGCGCCGTGCGGCGACCTATACCTGGCAGGCGCTGAAGCTCCGAGCAGACATCATCCAACAACTTTGACATAGGCCTACTCTATATAATCTCAACATTATGAGTGCGTACCCAGCCCTTCTCGCCATCGGCAAAGCGCACCTCGGTCCATTCGTCCTGTGTGCGTGCGACCTTTACGGTTACACCCTGCGATGGCTGGCGGATAATCTTCGAGCCGCTATCGGGTGATGCGTGCACGGGGGTGGTGTCGTTGGCAAGTATCACCGCCTGGCTCTTTTCCGCAGCCACAGAGCGCTGTGTGAGTGCAAGTGCCGTAGCCACGACAAAGAGAACCAACGTGGCAAGGGCGATGAAGAACGCCACCTTGCGCACGACAATAGCGCCATGCAGCAGGTAGAAGAGTGCGAACATGAGCGTAGCAAAGAGCGACGATAGCGACAGCACGGTCCAGCCGTTTGTGGTCATCGCACCCGCCATGGCGCGCCATACGCGACGCATGAAGCTCTCGGGCACAGCCTCCGTATCGTTTGTCATATCCTTTGCGATGTCGAGGTTGTAGCGCGCATCGTCCATCGTGGGGTCGAGCTTCAGGGCGCGCTCGTAGTTAAGCACCGCGCGACCCAGCTCGCCACCTGCAAAGGGGCGCGACGCGGTTGCGTCCTGCTGTCCGAGCTTGAAGTAGGCATTTGCGAGGTTGTAGTATACATCTGCCGAGGCTTTACCCTGCGCCACGATGCTCTCGAATGCCTCAACAGCCTCTGCGTACTCCTTATTGTTGTATGCTGCGATGCCCGCCTCCCAGCTTGCGCGTGCTACGGTAGCGCTATCGGCAGCGTGGCTCTTTGCTGTGGGCATGACCATCGCCACAGCTACGCATAGTGTTATGAATAGTCCCTTTCTCATTGTTCTATCGTTTTACTGCCGACTCAATCTTCGACATAACCTCCACAGCCTCGGCATATACCTCGTTCATGTCGCTCGTTGCCGAGGGTGCATATTGCGCCTCCTCCGAGCGCGATATAATCTCGCAGAACTGCTCTGCCGTTGCCTCCGCGACGTTGCGACGATATAACTCCTCGCGTATCTTCTCCTTTGTGAGTCCCGACACGGGGATGTTGAACTTGTCGCCAATATATCCCCACAACGCGCGCAACAGCTCATCATAGAAGCCATGGCGGTCGCCCTGGTTCATGAAACGCTCTGCCATGCGCAGGCGCTGCACAGCAACCTTGTCGGCATGACGCATGCGGCGTGCCACGGTGTTGTTACGCTCGCGTATGCGCTTGCGGAGCACCACGAAGAGCACCACAAAGAGTGCAACCATCGCCACCACGACAAGCCAATAGAGGGGCGTGAGGATGAATGTCGCCGCAGTTGTTTGGGGCAGTTTTCCCGTGTGGATGAAGCGTATATCGCGGTCGAGCTGGCGCATAGGACCACCATAGTTTCCATAGCTTGCAGGTGCGGGGGCGATGGCTGATGTTGTGCCATCCTCCTTGACCTCTATGGTGTAGGGCTCGGTATGCAGTGTTTTGTACTCCTTTGTCGCTGTGTCGAAGTACGAGAACTCGATGCTGGGGATGGTGAACACGCCCGCAGCGCGCGCAACAAAGGGGTATGTATATGTTATGCTTCCCGATGTGCCCGTTGCTGTGAGCTTGATGTTGTCCACGACCTTGGTGTCATAGACCTCGAACGACTCGGGGAATAGTATCTTGGGAGCGGTTATAAACTTGAGGTTGCCCACACCCGAGAGTGTGAGCTCTATTTGGTCGGCGCTATTGGCGTCAATCTTTGCCTCGGGCATTGTGCTTTTTAGGGTGAAGCTACCCACTGCGCCATTGAATGCGCGAGGTGCTCCCTTGGGGAACTCCTTGACATTGATGGTGACGGGGGTGCTCTTTAGCTCGCGCGACACACG
>JAGBTW010000026.1 GCA_017631135.1 Alistipes sp. | reverse complement strand
ATCATATTAGGGTTAACAACCATGTTTTCAGTTGCCTCTTCCATACCGTTCAAAGATGCTACCACCTTGATTGTAGCATCACCCAAAACAGGTGAACCCGAAGATGGATTATTAACATCAGGAGCTACATAACCAGCACCCTTTGTAAAGTCGAGTCTATATTGATATGAATAACCTGTTAACCACTCGCCAGAGATAGGCACTGCCACCCAAGCATATTCAACGTTAGGATCTTCGGGATAAATGCGAGAGCCAGACGCAGTGGTTATCTGAAGGTAGACTGCGATATAAGCACCATTATTAATGTTTCTTGGGTCGTTTACAGGATCCCATGCAGTCAATGTCTGTGGAATCATAAAGTCATTATCCTCTTCAGAATCGCCAACAATATCAACCAACTTACCAATCAAATAGTCGCCACCTAAACTGTTTGAGATTGTAAGGGGCTCATCAAGTATCTTCTCGAAAACACTCTTCTGGGCATCACCATCGATTGTCCATACGTTACCAGCGAGGTCTGCCATGCTACCCTTGTTGTAAACACCTCCAATGCGAACACCCTTGCAATTGAAGACACGCTCTGATCCAGTATAGCCATAAAGGTACACTTTAGAGAGTTTGTGCTTGAAATCGAGCGAAACACTACCATTCTCCTCGACAAGACCCAAACCATCGCTACCTTCGTTATAAGCATAGATAAAGTCGCACTGCTCGCTAATATTTGGATTTACGGTAAAACCAGCGATGCTCTGCTCATCATTTGTGATAGTAACCTCTGCGCCGCCCATATCCTCTGCTTTTGGAGCATAGGCATAGAAACTCAATCGTCTATCATTACCTGGCCAATAATAATCAGTGCTTGACACATATTCACCGACGTTATCGCGCACATACTGTGCATTCTCGAAGTATGGAGTAGTCTCTCCTGGCTCCAATGCAGTAACGAGGAAGTAGGGCAACGACCACTCATCCGCCTCGAGACCACGGGTATCGACAGCGGTGCGGAAGCCGATGACGTGACCCTTGTTTTCACTTACGACCTCATCCTTCATGCAGGATGTCATTGCCACTAACATGGCAACACATGTCATTAATAGTGTCTTTTTCATACGATTAAAAATTAAATGTTAATATTAGTTTGTTACATCTTTATCTCTTGTTCTACGTTGGTCCACTCGTCTATAGTGGGTCTAAAGCCACCACCGCCACCACCTGGTGATGGCTCGGGAACAGGCAATCCATCCAACTCAATGTAAATATGAAGCTCATCCACAGCCTCGTGCACGTCCTCCGTAACATCGAAGCTATAGTGCCACTGGCTGCCATCGCCAAGCACCGTATAGAGGTCTATATAGTGTTTTTGGTCGCCAGACAAGCAGTCGCCAAAGCTCAAGAGGCTTGCATGCAGCGAGTTCTTATCCTCCGACACCGTGACCTCGAACGGGTGGGTGACACCCACGCCATTAGGCTCGCCCGTGCTTGCCAGGATACCCTCCGAGAGACCAGAGAGCGTACCCGCAACAGCTGTGACATTATCCATATTCTCAACATTATAGATGCTGATAGTGATGCGCACAACAGCCTGCTCGGGCGTTAGCGTGACGACACCACCATCCTCACCAACAACGAAGTCAAAGCTACGACCCATCCACAACATCTCGGGCTGACGTGCATAGCGCTCACCACCGCGACCCATGTTCTGCATCGCTGTAGAGAGCAGCATGCCCATACCCATGGAGCTACCCGTGACGGTCTCGTCGCGCGAAGCCACAAGGAAGGTCGACATGTGCTCCTTATCGCGACACTCTATATTGCGCGTATCGCTATTGAGGCAGACAGCATGGTAGATGCCTTGTGACACCCTTATCGTGCCACCCTCGTGTCCCTTAAGCTCGTAGCGCTGGGGGCGCGTGCCATCCTCCGCAAAGAGGTATAGCGACATGCTCGCGGGGCTTGCGTCGGGAGCGTTACACCAGTCAAAACGCACATCTATGTTCACGACATGGCTATGGTCATAGCACAGTTCCTTGTGTGTGCACGACACAAACATGCCCAACATCAGCGCAACAAGCAGCGAACCCAACCCTCTCATCGGCAGCCTCCTTTCTTGCCTTCAATAACCCACACGAACGAAATCTCCGCCTTTGTGGGGCCAAGGTAGTTACGCTTGCGAGTATCTTGCCAAACATAGCAGTCGTCCTCCAATTTATATCTCTTATACAAGCCCGTGAGGTAGCCCACGCCAAGCGTAAAATCGAACCTCAAGGCCTTGCCCACAGGCACAGAGTAGCCATACTCCACACCCGCGCCATAGCTCCACTTATCGGCGAGCTGACCAATACGATCCTCGCCAAAGATGAAGTCGTAAGTTGCCATCTGACCGTAAATGCCGACATGGTGTCCCGAAAGAGGCATGCTTGTCGCGCGCTTGCCAAACCACTTGCGTAGTGCCACGTCACCACCATAGATACGGTGATACCAGCAAGCAGCGTCGCTACTCCACCATGCATATTGCCAATTGGCAACAAGACTCCAGCCACCACCCATGTGCACCTCGGCACCAAGGTTGGGGACAGCAGCCAACAGATATAGCATATTTGTTTTAAGAGCCATGCAGAACGCACCACTCTTTTCACCGCACAAATTGGTCAATATTTCCTCACTTTGTACGGGGGGGGGAGAAGTAAAGTCCTCATCCTCAGGGGTAAAATCGCTATTTTGCGACTCGCCAGAGGCCTCGGAAATTGAAGATTTATTAATCTCGATATTTTCTGTTCTAACGGGCGTTTCAACGGTCTCAACGACTACTTTGGTCTCCGATTGTGCAATTTCAGGGGTCGACTCCTCTGCCACAACATCGAAACTAATGACCAACTCGGCAGTGGCATAGCGCAACTCGGGGAATAGGTACTTTTTGAGCCAGATATAGGGTGTTCCGTCGTGCAACTTCGAGAGCTTCGCATAGCGCCAGTTGTAGTCCAACTGCTTACCCTCAACCTCTTCTGGCGTATTGCGCAGAAGGTCTAAAACCTCATCACGATATGGAAGGTAACGACTCTCCTTGCGTTGCTCGATAAGCGAGATTAGCAACTCCCAATCTACGCCCTTAAACTCTACAATATAGTCGATAGGCTGGTCGGCATGTTGATTTATCCACGCCACGATGGACTCGGCACGCTGTCGAATAATACGCTCATTGACAGCGTTTAGACCCTCGGGCGACACACTCGCTACAATGCGCACTGCACCTATATTAAATGTGCTATCCTTACGACACTCGTTCACCACATCGACAAAGCGACGCAGCGAGGCTTCATTATCACGATAGCTGGTGTCGATGGTGGTGGCACTTTGACGGAAGAAGACCTGTGCAAACTCTCGTTCGGGGGTGTCGCTCTGTGCAAAACCGCGTGCCGTCGAGATAATAAATATCACGACAAACAACACGCTCTTATGCACAAAACGTCTCATCTCATACAACCCGTTACTCTGTATATTTTCTGCAAAAATTCCGTTTGCTTTACTCTGCCACCTCATTTTATAGGGCGTCAGTTGTGCAAATTTATAAAAAAATTCCCCACTCACCAAAATAATTGCTGATTTTTTGAGGGTGTGGGATGGCAACTGTGGGTAGTTGACGGCAGAAATAATGAGAGCGGATGGGTGATAAAATCCTACACGCTGCCGATGCCAAGGAGAAGCAAAAAGAGGAGTAAAAACAGAGAGTGGTTGTCCAGGTTATTCGGGCAACCACTCTTACTTTACCATGCGCTCAATATATGACGTATAGTCTCGCACTACAGGTTTATACTGTGTATCTACCATCAGCGTTGAAGATATCATAAAGTCGGCCGTTGAGCGATTTATCGCCGTGGGGACATTGTATAGCGTTGCCAAGCGCAATAGGGCCTTAACATCTACATCGTGTGGCTGCGCAGACATGGGGTCCCAGAAGAAGATGAGCATGTCGATTTCGCTGTTTGCAATCATCGCTCCGAGCTGCTGGTCGCCACCCAATGGACCCGACTTAAGCATGGTGATATCGAAGTGCGAGTGCGCTGCATCCTTGGCTCTGCGCTCCATAAGTGTTTCGGCCACGATGCGGCCTGTTGTTCCTGTGCATATTAGGCGGTGTGATAGGAGCTTTGCCCAGTTCCATGCGACCCACTCCGCGAGGTCATGCTTCATGGCGTCGTGTGCCACAAGCGCAATTGATAGTCTCTTACTCATAAATTCATTCAAATTAGTTAATCTCGTTTAATCCTTTTTTCACGCTGCAAAAATAGGGCAACGATGTTTCGTTATCACGACAACACCGTTAATTTATTGTTACGAAATCGTGAAGAGTAGAGCTAAACAAAGGAGCCCAACAAAGACTCCTTGAATAATATTTACTATGTAAGAACTACACGCTGCCGATGCATAGCAGCACCATGCCGACCAAGATTAGCAAGAGGTCGAGAGCCTTGGCGCGGAGGTTACGCTCGCCAAAGAGGAGTGCGCCACAAACAAAGGTGACGATAACAGATGAGCGGCGAATCATCGACACCACGGCAATCATGGCGTCGGCATCGTCGAGGGCGTGGTAGTAGCAGAAGTCGGCCAAAGAGACAAAAATCGAGATAAGCGGAATGGTCCACACCCACCTGAATGGCTCGCTCGCGCGGCGAGGAAGCCACACGACAAGGGCGATAAGGCACATCATAGCGAGCTGATAGATTCCGAACCAGCTCTGCACAAAGAGAGGACCGATATTGCAATTTGCGATAAGGAACTTATCATAGAGTCCGCTCACAGCGCCAAGCAGCATAGCGGCAAAGAGCGACCACACATAGCGGTTACTGCGAAAGTTGATGCTCTCCTTTCGTCCCGCGCGGCTCAACAGATATAGCGACACGATAGTGAGCAGCACGCCACCCCACTGCCAAGCGTTAAGGCGCTCGCCAAAGAGCAGAAGTGCACCCACAAGCACCACAACGGGGCGCGTGGCATTCACGGGGCCCACGATGGTGAGTGGCAGGTGTTTGATAGCGTAGTAGCCACATAGCCACGACGAGAGCGT
>JAGBTW010000025.1 GCA_017631135.1 Alistipes sp. | reverse complement strand
TCGTGCCACTGACGCTTGCCAGTGATAAAGTTGTAGCGCGGTATCTCGACGCTCTCACCCGCAGCAAGGCGCTGTAGGTGGTCGTTGAGCGTTGCGAGGTCTATGGCCTCCAACGCCTCGAAGTCGGGCTTGCCATCCTCATCCAGCGGTGTCTTGTCGCGGTCGACGAAGTAGTCGTCAAGGGCGATAAGCACGGGGTCGAGACCCAAGACGCGCAACTGCACGCCGAGGCGCTTCGAGAATGTTGTTTTGCCACTCGATGATGGACCCGATATGAGTGCCATGCGCACACCACGCTCGGCATTAGCCTCGGCTATAGCGCGTGCGATGTTTGCTATCTTGTTTTCGTGGAAGGCCTCCGCAATCTTTATAAGCTCCGAGGCGTCACCCTCCATAACGCGGCGGTTAAGCTCTCCCACCGTTGGTACTCCCATGATGTCTATCCACTGCTGGTACTCGTGGAAGATGTCGAACATCTTGTCGAGTTGTATGTTGGTGGATATAACCTCGGGGTTGCTACGCTCGGGTAGTGCAACATAGAAGCCGTTGTAGTAGGGCGCTATGTCGAAGTGGCGCACATAGCCCGATGAGGGTGCTAAAGCTCCATAGAAGTAACCAGGCATCTCGCCGAGGTAGTTCACCGTGCGGTAGAGGTGTGGGCGCGTCTCGACAAGGTCGAGGCGGTCGTCAAAGCCATAGCGCGCATACTCCGCAGCCACCTCCTCTGCGAGGCGCTTGCGGCGCGTAATGGCGATGTCGCGCTCGACGATTGCCATCATGCGCTCCTTCAAAAGAGATAGCTCCGCCGCTGTGGGCACCACGCCATTCTCGAACTCGGCATAGAAGCCGCTGCCAAGGGTGTGACGAATGCGCAACTTACGCTCGGGGAAGAGCTCCGTTGCTGCCATCTGCATAACGAAGCTTATGGTGCGCTGATATGTGCGGTAGCCCTCATGGTGGCGCACATCGAGGAACTCCACGGTGACGGGCTTGAAGATGCGGTGGTTGAGCTCCTTGTAGCGGTTGTTGACACGCGCAACGAGGATGGGGTAGGGGCGCTCAAAGTCGACTCTCTGGAGCACCTCAATAAGCGAAGTGCCCATCTCGACATCTATCTGGACGCCGCTATTCACAAGGCGAAGAGTGATAATATCCGTCATTTTCTACCTCTTTTTAATTAATTCGAGTGTAAAGATAGTAATTTTTTATAATTTTGTAGCAATAAAACGTAACAACTTATGCGAAAAATCCTATTTTTTCTCTCATTTGCGCTTCTTGCCATGGTTGCATGTGCCGAGCAGAAGAGCTCCGAGCGTAGTCATATTTACATAATCTCGACAAACGATATGCATGCCAACATCGAGGCTATGCCGCGCCTTGCAACACTCGTCAAGGAGTTTGAGGCAAAGGGCGAAGTATTGCTTGTTGATGCGGGCGACAGGGTTACAGGCAACGCCTATGTAGATGATGATACCGAGCCAGGCATACCTATGATTGAGCTTATGAACAGCGTGGGCTACGATGTCGTGACACTCGGAAACCATGAGTTTGACAAGGGTCACAAGGTGCTCAACGCCATGGTCGAAGCGTCGGAGTTCGAGTGGGTATGTGCCAATATGACAGACCTCAAAGGTGGCTCAAAGATTAAGCCAACCACAACGCTAACAGTTGATGATGTGGATATTATGTTTGCGGGAGTTGTGGCAACGGACTTCAAGGGTAGACCCATGGGTGGCGATAGCTCGTATGAGCATTTCAGCTTTACGGACGACTGCACTACCGCTTACGAGGTGTGTGGTAGCGCGGCGGAGGGTGTCGATTTTGTGGTGCTTCTGTCGCACATGGGATACTCCATCGATTGCCGCCTTGCCCAGATGCAGCCACGTTGCGATTGGATAGTGAGTGGTCATAGCCACGACACGGTGTGCGAGCCTACTAACGGTGTGCACATAAGTCAAAACCGCAAGGATATTCGCTACGTCACGGTTGCAGACATTGAGGTAGAAAAGGGTGAGATAATGAGTGTTTCATATACACAAATAGCAACTGCAGACTATGCAGAGGATGAGACCGTTAGAGCGTTTGTTGACGATATAAAGGCGCGTGATCCCGAGCTTAATACCGTCGAGGCGCATGCCAATTCACACGCAACGAAGGATGGCATTGCCAACTTCACCTGCTCGGCGCTCAAGAACTACTCCTATGCCGATGGTTTTGTGCCCGAGGTGGTATTCTATCACTATGGCGGTGTGCGCCTATCGGAGATTAAGGAGGGCGATGTGAAGCGTGTGGATATACTCAATAACGACCCCTTTGTTTCGACTGTTTACATAGGCGAAATGAGCGTGAATGAGATGCGCGATTTTGTCCTCGATAAGTACAATAGTGGCACGGCGGAGAAGCCCGATAAGGAGTCTCACTTTGTCTACTTTTGCTCGAACGTGCCATACGAGATTGTGCTCGGCACAGAGCCTGAAAATCAGCCCGATGCAGTGGATGTACGCTTCGATTTGAAGCCTCGTAAATATCGCGTGGCGCTATGCAACTATATCGCTGAAAACTACCTCGATAAGGATGTCTTGACGCGCTGCCTCAAGCCTACCGATGTCACCGTGCGCGAGGCTATGCTCCGCGAGATACGCTCCTTTGGCGAGGCGGGATATACGCCCGATAACAACCGATACCAGGTCGAAGTAAAAGAGTAGCGATTATGTTGGAGACGACCTTTCAGCGCGAGCTAATAGAGGCGGGGTGTGACGAGGCGGGACGCGGTTGCCTTGCGGGCTCGGTATTTGCCGCTGCGGTAATCCTTCCGCCCGACTTTCACCATCCGCTACTCAACGACTCGAAGCAGATGACCGAGCGTAGACGCAACCAGCTGCGCGAAATAATTGAGCGCGAGGCCCTCGCATGGCATGTTGCCGAAGTGACTGCCGAGCGCATAGACCAAATAAATATTCTGCACGCCTCAATCGAGGGAATGAATATAGCTCTTAAGGCACTCGAGACCGCTCCCGAGTATATCGTTATCGATGGTAACCGCTTTCATACCGACCTCGCAACGCCCTGGCGCACAATTGTTAAGGGCGATGGTAAATATGCTAATATCGCTGCGGCATCTGTGCTTGCCAAGACCCATCGTGACGAGTATATGATGCGCATAGCCGAGGAGTATCCCATGTATGGCTGGGCAAAAAACAAGGGCTACCCCACGCGTGAGCATAGGCTTGCGGTGAGGGAGCATGGTCTCTCGCCATACCATCGCAAGACGTTTAACATCTCACCCGAGCAGTTGGAGTTGTTCTAAAATTTGTTATGATAATAGCGCATCTACTGTCGCTAACGAATTCGAAGGGTTCTGAAGGGTTCTGAAGGGTTCTGAAGGGTAATTTTTCCAAACCACTTTAGAACCCTTTATACCCTTTTAGACCTCTTTAGACCCTTGTACCCTTTTAGACCCTTTTTAACGCTTGTGTCGCTTCGACTCCTTGCGTGTGTCAATCTTGGGTAGCACGACGACATTGCGTGCCTCGGTGCGACCATCCTCTGTGGTTACAACATCGAACGACGTGCGCCAATTGTGCTTGAGTGTGCGGTAGCCATCGGTCACAATGGCTGTATAGTGGACATAGACATCCACCCCCTCGTCGGTGGTGATAAAGCCGTAGCCTCGTTTATCGTCAAACCATTTTACTCGCCCAGTCATGTGTAGAGAGATGTTCATTTCATTGAACAAAGTTACTAAATTTATCACACGCGTCAATACCAAAATGGTAAAAAAGTGCGTTAAATTTGTAGAATACCAAAAAAATTCATACATTTGTACTGAAATAATATAAACCACAGGACTATGAATGCAAAATGGAAGATAGCTATCCTCGCTATGCTCGGTCTCTCGACTGCAGCATGCTGTAGCACAAAGAGGGCGAAGAAGGGTGAGGATCCCAAGCCTACAGAGACGGAGAATCAGATGGACGACCCACGCATCATGCTTATGTACGGCGTGCCATTCCCCGATGGAGAGGTTGTGCGCCCCGTTGAGGAGGAGAGTGCGATCGAGGCAAAAGAGGAGGGTGTACCCTTCGAGGATGGTCGTGTTGTGCACCCCATTTCAGAGGAGGAAGCAGCAAAGCTTATCGAGGAGCTCAAGGCTTCGGAGAAGGCTGAATAACACATTTATTGCGTCTAAAGAAATACCTTTTGCAAGTGAAAGGAAAACGTTTAGGTATCCGCAAACACCTGGGTCTTAAGCTCTTCAAAGGGCTCTATGATGGTGTTGTGGAGCGCCACGAGTTGCGTACACTCTTTTGGGAGTGTACGCTTCGTTGTAATTTGAAGTGTCGTCATTGCGGTAGCGATTGCCGTGTGGATGTATCGGAGCAGGATATGCCACTCGCAGACTTCTTGAAGGTGCTCGACGAGGAGGTCACACCCAACGTCGACCCCGCGAAGGTGCTCATCATCTTCTCGGGCGGCGAGGTCTTGGTGCGCAAGGATCTCGAGGAGGCTGGTCGCGAGGTCACCAAGCGCGGATATATGTGGGGCATGGTGACAAATGGCATGGGTCTCACGCGCGAGCGTCTGCGCTCACTCGTTGCTGCGGGACTACGCACCGTATCAGTGAGCTTCGATGGCTTCGAGGATATACACAACTACATACGCCAAAACCCCAGTAGCTTCGAGCGCGCGCGCCAAGCAATAGCATACATCCGTGAGATTAAGGGACTTACCTATGATGTTATAACATGTGCTACGCCCGCAATTATGGATAGGCTCGACCAGTGGAAGGAGTTCCTTATATCGGAGGGCATCACGCGCTGGCGCATCTTCTCGGTCTTTCCCGCTGGTCGTGCCAAGCGCGACGAGACGCTACATCTTGCCCCCGAGCAGTTCCGTACACTCATGGAGTTTATACGCAAGACGCGCAAGGAGTCTCGCATAAACTTAAGCTACGCCTGTGAGGGCTTCCTTGGTGGTTATGAGACTGAGGTGCGCGACAATTTCTATATGTGTACTGCAGGCATCACTGTGGCATCCATCCGTGTCAATGGCGATATTTCGGGCTGCACAAGTGTGCGTGGCAACTACACCCAGGGTAACATCTACAAAGATAGGTTTTGGGATGTGTGGCAGAACAGGTTTAAGCCGTTTCGCGACCGTGAGTGGACAAAGTGCGATGAGTGTGCCGATTGCAAGGTGTGGGAGTTTTGTCGTGGCGGAGGTATGCACTTGCGCGATGATAAAGGTAAGTTGATGTATTGCCACTATAACATGCTCAAATAGAATGTATAAAATAATAAAACCGAGACAGATGTGCTGCCTCGGTTTTTATTTATTGTTAATGCATTATAGCATTGCTATGAGCTCTTCGTTGGTGTACGCCTCTGCGCCGTAACAAGTCTTGAGGTAGGCGAGTCCCGAGATGTAGTCCTCCTCGGTGAACGAGTCTGTAGCCTCCTTCGCCACCACAACGTCGTAGCCAAGGCAATATGCATCTGCCGAGGTGTGGCGCACGCACATGTGGGCATGTAGTCCCGTCATCACCACAGTCTGCACGTTAAGCTCCTTAAGCAGAATGTCGAGGTCGGTTTGGAAGAAGCCGCTATAGCGACGCTTGGGTACTACATAGTCACCCTTCGATAGGTTGAGTTCGGGTATCACTTGCGCACCCTCGGTTCCCGCTATGGCGTGGTCTCCCCAAATCTGAAGTTCGCGGTCAATGCCCTTGCGGTGTGCATCGTTGCAGAAGATTACTGGCACGCCCGCCTTGCGCGCTGCGTCGAGTAGCTGCGCTGTTGCAGGAACAATAGCCTTGCCGCGTTCGCAAGTCAAGGCTCCATAAACAAAGTCGTTGAGCATGTCAACAACCAAAATTGCTGGTTTGTTAAGCTTTTTCATAACTGCGATAATTATTTTATTCTATATTTAGAGCGTTCTAACCATCGGGTAAAACTAATTCAAAGTTATATATTACGCTTGAAATTTCCAAATCGAAGAGCTAAAATTGTAACTTTTGTATTATAATTTACGCCGTTCGGAACATTTTTCACCTCGCCTCGAAGTGTTTTAATTGACCACGACTGCGAGAGTTTGGAGGGTGCGTTACTCCCATACCTATATATAATATAATAAGGTCATTGTGCACTAAAAAAAAACTTTTCCATGTAACTTGCTGTGTTATAGGATTGTAGTATAATCTTGCTAAAAAAGGCATAAAAAAAGTGTGCGAAAAGTTTGGTTAATAAAATAAAGGCGCTACCTTTGCACCCGCAATCAGAAAAACAGCGATGCTTTGAGGGTTGCAGCAGAGGTTCTTAAAATTGGTTAGAAAAAAAAGTTACCAAAATATTTGG
>JAGBTW010000024.1 GCA_017631135.1 Alistipes sp. | reverse complement strand
CTTTTTATTCAATCTTATTATTCCCAGAGGTTGCGTGGATACTCCCCTGCCACAATAAGCTCCTCAATCTTTGCCACGAGCATTGGCTTGTCCTCCTTGTAAGTAACGCCAAACCAATCAGATGTGGTCTTGAGAACGCGCATGGTTGCTGTGCCGTCGTTGATAACCTTGTTCACCATGCGGGGGATGTAGAACTCCGCCTTGAGGTCGCCTATGCTTACTGCGAGGAACTCCTTGAAGAATGCCTTTGAGTGAGCGAAGTAGTCGGGCGTAAAGCCAAAGAGGTTCATAGAGACGGGTGTGTCCTCTGCCAAGGGCTCGTCAGCGCCGCCATCGTGGAAGAGGATAGTGCCGTTTACGCGCTCAATCTGTGTGCGCTCGACCATGCCGCGGAGGTTACCCTCCTCATCCACAGTACATACGCCACGCGACACGGTACCATTCTCCGAGAGTGTCTTTGATACCTGGTAGCCCACCATGCAGTAGCGACCCTCGCTCTCGGTAAGCTGTGAGAGGTAGTCAGCAATTGTAGTGTAGGCTGTGCGACCATAGAAGTCGTCAGCATTGATTACCGCAAAGGGCTCGTTGATGACATCCGCAGCCATCATCACAGCGTGGGTAGTACCCCAAGGCTTCACACGACCCTCGGGCAGAGCAAAGCCCTCGGGGAGGTAGTCGAGCTCCTGGAAAACATACTTAACCTCTATCTTACCGCCAAAGCGCTCGGCGTTGAACACCTCTTTGAAGTCGGCCTCGAAAGAGTGGCGAATGACGAATACCACCTTGCCGAAACCTGCGCGAATAGCGTCATATACCGAGTAGTCGATGATAGCCTCGCCGTTAGGGCCTACGCCATCCATCTGCTTGAGCGAACCATAGCGCGAGCCCATACCCGCAGCCAATACCAAAAGTGTAGGTTTTACCATAATCTTCGTTTTTAAGTCTTTAAGTGTCGCAAAGGTAAAAAAAATTATCGTAAAACAACATCCGTCTCGCTATTTTCGTTATCTTTGCACGATTATGTGCGCGTTGCGCGCGCAAGAACCCGTTATTGTAAGAACGAACATAGAGGCTATGAATAACAAATTTTGGAACTATCTAACCTCAAAGCGACAGCTCTCCATGCGCGACCGCGAGACGGGCATTGTCGATTGGAAGATACATATCACACCCCTGGCATTAGGCATCGGCATAGCGACGCTATTTGTGGTTATCACCTCGGCATTGCTGCTGCTCATGGCGTACACCTCGGTGTTGGATGTGCTGCCTGGCTATCGCACAAAGGCCGAGCGCATGACCGACGAGCTTACGGCAAACATCATGCGCATAGATGCCATGGAGCGCAAGATGGCAGACTCGCTGAAGTACAACGAGCTAATAACAACAATCTTGAGTGGCAACACCCCCACGCTGCACTCCACCGTGATGACCGACACCATACGCTACGACAAGTCTACGGTGTTACCCACGCGCGCAGACTCACTCCTGCGTCGTGTGTTGGAGAGCCACGAGGGAGAGTACTCACTTGCGAACACCAAGCCCCTAAAGACCGAGGCAGCGATGTTTAGCGCACCCATGCGTGGCACCGTAACGCGCACCTTCGATGCTCCCGAGTCGAGCTACGACATCGCCATTGTGAGCCTCGCGGGAGATAGCTCCGTAATGGCAATCGAGAATGGCACTGTTGTGGGCACACAGCGCGACGACAACGGCACGTCGACAATAACCATGCAGCATGGCGAGGGTTATGTGTCGGTATACAAACAACTGGGCGAGGTGCTTGTGCGCAAGGGTCAGCACATAACCTCGGGCACGGTGATAGGTCGCATAGCCAACAGCGAGGATGATGCAGAGCAGGGTGCTGCGGAGTTAGGATTTGAGCTATGGAGAGATGGCACCGCCGTAGACCCCGAGCGATACATCCTCTTCTAAAACAACGAATTACCCTATGGAAAGAATTAGCATATTAGGTTCTACGGGCTCTATCGGAGTCCAGACGCTCGATATTGTACGACGCAACCCAGAGCGCTTTGGCATAACCTCGCTTGTCGCACACAGCCGCTGGCAGGAGTTGGCAGCACAGGCGCGCGAGTTTGGCGTGGAGAGGGTTGTAATAGGCGACCACAAGCACTATGCAGCACTCAAAGAGGCTCTCGCCGACACACGCATAGAGGTTGCTGCGGGCAGCGAGGCGATACTCGATGTTGTGCGCGACACACACTGCGACACCGTGGTAAACTCGCTCGTTGGCTACTCGGGTCTGCACCCCACCTACGCCGCCATAGAGGCTAAAAAGCGCATAGCCCTGGCAAACAAGGAGACCTTGGTTGTGGGTGGCGACGTAATCATGACGGCAGCAAAGAGTCGTGGCGTGGACATAGTGCCCATAGACTCGGAGCACTCGGCGATAATGCAGTGTCTCGAGGGCGAGAAGCGAGAGAATGTGCGCAACCTCATCATCACATGCAGCGGAGGTGCTCTGCGCGACATGTCACACGAGGAGCTCGAGGGCGTGACAGCAGAGCGCGCATTGCAGCACCCACAGTGGACGATGGGAGCGAAGATTACCATCGACTCGGCAACGCTCGTAAATAAGGGTTTTGAAGTTATCGAGGCACGCTGGTTATTCGACATCGAGCCGTCAAAAATCAAGGTCGTCATACACCCCCAATCTATCGTGCACTCGATGGTGGAGTTCACCGATGGCTCGGTCAAGGCGCAGCTCGGCACAGCAGACATGCGCACACCCATAAGCTACGCACTCCTATACCCCGACCGCGCAAAAGAGCCCACCGAGAACTTCTCGATATTGGACTACCCCACCCTCACCTTCGCCGCTCCCGACAGGGTCAAGTACCCCGCACTCAACATTGCGTATGAGTGTTTGGAGCGCGGTGGCACAGCAGCATGCGTGATGAATGGCTCGAACGAGGTTGCCGTGGCAGCATTCCTTAAGGGCAAGTGTGGCTACCTCGACATCGTGGGTGCTATACGCTACGCCTTGGACAACGCGACATTCGTAGCCAAGCCCACACTGGAGGACTACACAGCCTCTAACACCGAGGCCCGCCAATTGGCAGAGCGATTCCTGCGACTCTGATTATTAATTAGTAATGAGTAATTAGTAATTAGTAATGAGTAATTAGTAATGGATTGATAGTCAGTGTTGTCATGACATTGTCTGTTGTCCGCGACATCCCTTATGTCCCTTTTATCTCTTATGTCTCTTATGTCTCTGTCATGTTGAGCGCAAAAGTGATACAACGATAAAAACGAAAAATAAAAAAAGCATAATTATATGAGTACAGTATTGGTTCAGACATTGCAGTTCGTGCTTGCACTGTCGTTGTTGGTGACAATCCACGAGTTGGGTCACTTCTTGGCTGCCCGCATGTTCGGCATCCGCGTAGATAAGTTCTACCTCTTCTTCAACCCATGGTTCTCGCTCTACAAGCGCAAGATTGGCGGTGTGGAGTTTGGCATCGGCTGGGTGCCCCTGGGTGGCTATGTATCAATCTACGACAGCCGCGAGAAGCTCTACGACCAAGAGAACTCTCTCAAGGAGCGAGTGAAGCAGGCAAAGGCCGAGCTGCGCAAGGCAAAGCGCAGTGGCAACGAGGCTGCCGTGGCAGAGTTTTGTGACGCTGTGGCTACGCTCGAGGCAGACATCGAGCGCATAAAAGGCGAGCAGCGCACCCTCGCACCCGAGCCCAACGAGCTACGCGCAAAGCCCGCATGGCAGCGCCTCATTGTCATGGTGGCGGGTGTATTTATGAACGTCGTTACGGCGATGGTAATCTACGCTGCGATACTCTTCTCGTGGGGCGAGAGCTACCTTCAAAATGAGAACGTGGTGCATGGCTACACCTTCAGCGAGCCCGCCAAGGAGCTTGGCTTCGAGGATAGAGACCGTCTTGTGGCTATCGATGGAGAGACGATAGACAAGGCCGAGGATATAGGCATGACGCTGCTTCTTTCGGAGGCAGACCGCAACATCACCGTAGTGCGCAACCGCGACACCGTGACCTTCACAATACCCATGGAGCGCCTCATCGCCATGCGCGAGAAGCGTGAGTTCGCGGGCATGTACACACCCATCATGCGCCCATTCATCATCGACAGCTGCTCGAACGAGAGCGTCAAGGCACTCGGCTACATGTCGGGCGACCAAATCGTGGGCGTAAACAACGAGGTAGCATGCAGCGACGAGACCATACGCCCAGCACTCGCAGCACACAGGGGCGAGAGCGTCAACGTGCGCGTATTGCGCTATGAGGCAGACAGCCTCGGCGTGGTGCGCCCCAACTACATCGACATCATGACCCCCATAAACGATGAGGGACAGATAGGCATAGCACTCCAGGAGAGCGCACCCGTAGAGTTCACCATTAAGGAGTATGGCTTGCTCGAGGCCCTACCCCGAGGCGTGAAGCTCGGCACAGAGCAGATTAAGTCGTACTGGGACCAGCTCGTGATGATGGTAAACCCCGACACGAAGCTCTACAAGGAGGTGGGTGGCTTCCTATCCATTGGCAGCATCTTCCCCAAGGAGTGGAACTGGCTCGTCTTCTGGAACATCACAGCGTTGCTCTCGGTGATGCTCGCAGTGATGAACCTGCTGCCCATACCCGTGTTGGATGGTGGTCATGTACTCTTTGCGCTATATGAGATTATCACGCGCCGCAAGCCCAACGACAAGTTCATGGAGGTGGCACAGACCATAGGCTTCATGCTCCTTATGTTGCTGCTCATCTACGCCAACGGCAACGACATCCTTAACCTCTTCAAGTAGAGCTACAATGGCAAAGGTTAAACGAGCATATTTCTGCACCTCATGCGGCTACGAGACACCCAAATGGTTGGGTAAGTGCCCCTCGTGTGGCGAGTGGAGCACCATCGCGGAGCATGTCGTGGCAAAGGAGTCTTCGTCGGTGAGTGCGCGCCTAACATCTGCGCCACGCATCGAGCCCCGCAAAGTGCAAGACATCGAGGAGCATAGCACGGTGCGCGTGAATGTGGGCATAACCGAGGTTAACCGCGTGCTTGGTGGTGGCATGGTACCAGGGTCGCTCATACTCCTTGGTGGCGAGCCCGGCATAGGCAAGTCTACCCTCTCGTTGCAGTTAGCCCTCACGGACAATGGGCTTAAGACGCTCTATGTCTCGGGCGAGGAGTCTGCCGAGCAGATAAAGATGCGCGCCATGCGCCTCGGCATACGCAACACGGAGTGCACAGTGTTCACCGAGACGCTACTCGAGAACATCGTTGCGCAGATAGAGGAGCTACGCCCCGATGTCGTGATAATAGACTCTATACAGACAATATCCACCGACATGGTGGAATCGTCAGCAGGCAGCGTGACACAGATACGCGAGTGCGCAGCGACGCTCCTCAAGGTGGCAAAGACGCTCAACATTGCCATCTTCATCATCGGCCACATAACCAAGGAGGGCTCTATCGCGGGCCCCAAGATATTGGAGCACATAGTAGATGTGGTACTGCAATTCGAGGGTGACGGCAACCACACCTACCGCATACTGCGTGGCATAAAGAATCGCTTTGGCGCGACATACGAGATTGGCGTATTCGAGATGCACGACACGGGACTACGCGAGGTGGACAACCCCTCGGAGATACTGCTCTCGCACTACGACGAGCCCCTTGCGGGTAGCGCCGTAGGTGCTGCGGTGGATGGTCT
>JAGBTW010000200.1 GCA_017631135.1 Alistipes sp. | reverse complement strand
TCGGGCAGCACGACCGTCAACCGTCTCGGAGACCTTGAGATGTTTCACTTCGTTCAACATGGCAATCAATTGATACCCAACAATGTCATCCTGAACGAAGTGAAGGATCTCTCGGGCAGTACTACCGTCAACCGTCACGGAGACCTTGAGATGTTTCACTTCGTTCAACATGACAACACTGACTATCAACCCATTACTAATTACTCATTACTAATTACTAATTGATAGCGACTTCCCTTATGTCTCTTATGTCCCTTTAAGTCCCTTATGTCTCTCGGGTATTACCCGCGTCGTAAGGCGAAAAAAACCATCCTGCCATAGCCGAACATCCACCTCTCCGCGCACCAAAATAGATTTTAATTAAGCGACCCGAGTCTGTTATAAAAAAAAATTATATTCCAAACAGCCTCGAGTTGTTTCATTTCCTTGAAAAAGAGCTATTTTTGTGGCATATTTCGAGACTATCTTTTTTTGAAGAAACACAAATAATTATAAACACCTAATATGAAGCGATTTTTTCTTCTATTGGTCGTAATCGCGGGCTTGGTAATCACAGCTTGCGAGGGCGATTTTTCAGGCAACGAGACAATCGTTGTCAAGGGCGCAACCGAGCTTACGGTGGGCCTCACAGGCGATGATTTTGTCATCGAGTATGCAATCAAGGGCAACGACTCTGCAATGGCAGAGGTGAGCCTAACAGCCGACTGGCTTCGCGCAAGCGACCACACACCTGGTCGCGTAACAATGACCACAGCCGACAACACCTCTGGCGTGACACGCATGGCAGCGGTGACACTCTCGTATAACGGCGAGCGCGCAGTGGTCATCGTAAACCAGCTTGGCGAGGCGGGCAATGATGCTGTGGTGACAATCACCTCGGGCGATAGCATCGAGCTTGCACGCATGGGCACAAAGGTGACCATCGAGTACACAATCGAGGGTCGCAACCCCATCGACTATGTCTATGTTAAGAGCAGCGCCGACTGGATCTACTCGATGAACACCGAGAAGGATGGCATCGTGGAGCTTGGCATTGCGACAAACACATCAAAGGCTATGCGCGAGACAACCGTAACAGTTGGCTATGGCGCAGCAAAGGCCAATGTTACACTCCGCCAGTCGGGTGATGGCGAGATACTCTTCAACGCCCCCATGATTACTGGCGAGTACTTTGGTGATGCACTCACACCTGGTGTGGGCAACTACTGGTTCTTCCTCACCGACCGTGGCTTCGACTCCGAGGGTAAGTCATTGCCCAACACCACATACTACCGCATCGACGCATACGGTCCTGTATCCACAGACAACTACTACATCTCGATACCCAACGGCACATACCACTTCGACCCCGAGAACACATACGCCGAGTGGACATTCACAGCAGAGTGGAGCGGCTACTGGGTGACAAATGCCGATGGTCACCGCCAGGCAATCAGCCCATTCCAGAAGGGCAGCACAATAACCGTGGAGGATGGTAAGATTACCATCAACGCGGAGATTGATGGCGAGAAGCATACTGCTATATACGAGGGTAAGGTGGAGCTTTGGGACAGCAGCGACTCAGTGGTTGTATACACAACACTCACCGACGACTACAAGGCAGACCTCTCTGACCACTACATGATTTATGAGTGCTATGGCGACTACTACGACTATGGCGCATACAACTGGATGTTCGTAATCAAGCCTAACGACGGCTCGGGCGACTGCATACAGCTCGACGTAATCACAGGCTTCAACAGCTTCGAGGAGGGCTTCTGTGGCGACTATGTAGCTTCAGACATCCTCGCGCAGTGGTCGTTCATTCCTGGCTGGACAGATGGCACAAACATGCAGTGCAGCTGGTTCTTCACAGCCGACACCAACGACATTGCTCCCTTCCGTGGTGGTAAGGTATCGGTGAAGGATAATGGTGACGGCACAATGACCGTAGACATCGACGTTACGGACGACCGCCGCAACAACATCACTGGTACTTGGACAGGCGTTCCCGAGCGTTACGCGGGCAACTAAAGCTCTTGCAAGCAGAAATATCTAAAACATAAAAATAACAGAACAATGAAACTAAAAAATCTATTCGGCATCTTTGCAGCCATGGCACTCGTTGCATTTGTTGGTTGCGAGAACAACAGTGTCGAGACTGGCGATACGACGTTCAAGCTCGAGACATCGGAGCTCACCGTACCAGCTACGGGTGGCGCACAGGTGGTAAACTACACCATCACTAACCACCAGAATGGTAACGTGGTAATCACAAACTGCGCAGAGAACTGGATCAAGGAGCTCAGCACAGCAACCTATGGTTCTATCTCGTTCAACGTAGCACCCAACTACAAGAAGGAGGCACGCGAGGCACGCATACGCGTAGAGTACACTGGCGTGGAGCTTCAGTACGAGATTCTTGTTAAGCAGGAGGCATCATCACAGGAGATGTTTGAGTTTGACGTGGTAGTCAACAACGCTACAGACCTCAACCTCACCGTGACACCCGCCGACATTACATCGCCCTTCGTGTGCCGCATCGAGACAAAGGCTAACATGGAGACATTCGGTTTCACCGTAAACGACGAGCTCCTCACTGACAACGACATGGCACTCTTCCGCGAGGAGGCAAGCTCACACGGCCAGACACTCCGCAACTACTTGGAGAATATTGTTCACACAGGCAAGTCCTTCGACGTCATCTTCGAGAAGCTCGTGCCCAATACAGAGTATATCGTATATGCTTACCACCTCGACCCCTCAAAGGCTGCTGTGACAAGCGAGGTATACCGCTACGAGGTGACAACATCTGACACCGAGATGCTCGACGTGACATTCGACATGTCATTCAACATCGACGGTTCCTATGTTGAGCAGACCATCACCCCCAGCAACAGCGAGGTATACTACTTCGCAGAGTACATGAAGGTGAAGGACTTCTACAGCTACTATGGCGAGGATGCCGACATAGCAACAACATTCGTACACAAGTGGAACGAGAACGTAGCAATCAAGAACGGCATGGGCTACTACGCAAGCAACATCATCGACGAGTATGCAAAGCAGGGCACACAGACATTCGCACACAACGAGCTCGCTGCCGAGACCGAGTATGTGTTCTATGTCTTCGCTGTTAACCCCGAGACTGCATTCTGCGCATCAGAGATTAAGATTGAGCATGTCACAACAGAGCCTGTGAACGAGTCAGACATGACTATCAGCATCGAGATTAAGAACATCTTCTACACCACTGCCGACATCTACTGGACAGCAAGCGACCCCAACGCTACATTCCGCCGTACAGTGCTCACAAAGGCACAGTTTACCGCTTGTGGCTCGACAGATGCCGAGCGCTTCGCTGCATTCGAGGCTAATGGCTATGTGAACAGCTACACCGCAACAGGCTTCACTGACCTCAACTACACAAAAGGTCAGGCAGGCGTAACATTCGTGGCTTTGGCATTCGGCGTGGATGGCGAGACACCCAACACTCGCATCTTCTGGAAGGAGTTCACATTCCTCTCTGACATCCCTGGCACATCTAACATCTCGCTCACCTACGACAAGCACTACAACTTGGCAGAGGTAGCAGCCGTAGATGCAGAGCACTGGGGCGGCTACACAGCATACGAGAACTACGCTCTTGTGCCCATGACAATCAATGGCGTAGAGGAGGGTGACCAGGTATACTACATGCTCGACACACGTCCTATGGATTGGTACAGCAAGGATTCGCAGTGGTTGAGCGAGGTAGCACAGGAGACTCACCTCAAGGACAACTACCATAACTGCTACATGCAGCTCGAGTACGAGAGAGATTACATCATCATCGCTGTGGCAAGAGATAAGAATGGCAACTTGGGTCAGCTCTTCAAAGCAGAGCTCTACCTCTACAAGAGCGACTCTGCCGACGTTGCAACATACACCTACACCGAGGAGAAATAATCGGTCGTAGTCACCTAAAAACTATGGGGTTGTCCATCACGGGCAACCCCATAGTTTTTATAGTACTAATGCAGCATTCTTTGATTGACACATCAAAACCGCCCCGATTTTATGTACTAATTTTGACCAATAAGCCCCTTTTCCTGAAACATCCT
>JAGBTW010000199.1 GCA_017631135.1 Alistipes sp. | reverse complement strand
CACCCGAGTCGATGTCGTAACGGTAGAGTATATTATCCTCGATTGCCGATATTGTAAATCCCTCGCGATTAGCGTCATAGCGCATGATGCCGTTGATGATATACTTGACGATGATGTCTCTAACGAGTAGTGTATCACCCGAGAAGTCCTCTGCCGTGGTGTTTGTGTTTTTGTGCAACTCGGCAATGATTACCTCGTCTACAATGGGGCGCACAACCTCCTCTTTGCGCAGCTCTTCGATAATCTGCATGGGGTTTTTTACGCCCACAACATTGTTGCGCTTGTACAGCGCCTCCATGGTGTTGTGCAGTATGTTACCAAATGTGAGCGCGTCAATCTTATCGGTGAGCTCGTTGCGTGTGCGCAGCTTGGCGACAGATGCAAAATAGAACTTTAGCGGACACTCCACATAGCGGAATAGCGCAGTGGGCGATAGGCTTATCTCCTTATTGTCGTTGGTGTAGAGCATGAGTTGCTTCATCTCCTCCTCACCCTTCGCAATCTCTATTGTGCGCTCATCCTCGATGGATAGGTCGACACCTACGGCTCGTTTTTTTACGCCACCCTTATACTCGAAGTCGAGTTGGTATATGTAGCGGCTGCACTCACCCGAGCTCTTCTCGTCAGCGCGCGAGCAGTAGAGCATGTCTACGCGCTTGGCACGCTGCACAAGGCGGTAGAAGTAGTAGGCATACATCGCCTCGTGTTGGTCGGGCGTAGGCATGTCGTAGGCTATGCGCAGGCTATATGGGATGAACGATGCCTTGTCGGTGTGGTTGCCAGGGAAGTTGGCATCGGTCATCGAGAGTATTATCACGTTCTTGAAGTCGATATTTCGCGTCTCCAAGATGCCGAGTATCTGCACACCCTCGAGAGGCTCTCCCTCGTAGGGTATAGTGACTGTTTGCAGGTGTCGGCGCAGGAACGACACAAAGACCTCGGTGGAGATTTTGATGTCGCAATCATCAATCGAGCGTATGGTCTTGGCTATCTCCTCGGCGGTGATGCTCAAGTGCTCAATCTGCATATACTCGTTGGTAGGCATGTGCTGCATGATGATGTTTATCACATTAATCATATATTGAGCTAATGCGCGCCAATCGTCTTGCTTTGTGAATATTAGCGATAGTATCTCGTCGTCTGCAAATAGCTCGCTGTCGATGGATACCATGCGGTTCGTGAGGATGGTTTTATGCTTCGCTTCAGCGCTCTCCTTGCAACAATCCATGATGTAGGGGTGTGACAATATCCACGTTACATCTTGGTGATAGAAGCGTGTGGCGTCATCCTTTTTGCGGCTGTGTGACTGCAACGCAGTGAGGAGCTCGAAGAATGAATATATGAGCGTGTTCTTGAGCGGATAGCCCATGGTGATATTCACCTTGCCAATCTCCTTGGGGAGAGAGTGCAAAAGTGGAGTAAGTAAGTTTTCGTCAGTGAGCACTATGGCTGTCTGCTTGTCTAACTCCTCCTTGGGTATCTCCTTGAGGATGTTGCTTATGTGCTTAACCTGCGATATGTTAGATACGCACGCAGTGGCCTCGAGTCGCTTGGGCTGCTCCGTAAAGTTGTTGTGCGAAAGTGGCTCGTTGAGGTTGTATTGTTTGATGTTCTTGCGCATGAAGAGTCCTGCCTCGTGGTCGGGGTTGTCGACATAGTAGTTGTCGTAGTCCCAATAGAACTCCGCGCCATGCTCGCTCTTTGAGATGTAGTCAAAGAGCACTTGCTCGCTTGTTGAGAGAGCATTGAAGCCTGCGATGATGTGTCGTTTAGGCTCTAAACCAATATCCTCGCCCCTCTGAATGCGCTCGGCAGTGGCGCGATAGATTAGACCAGAGTAGCCAATGCCCAATGCCGTGAGGTGTGCGCGATACTCCTCGTATATTGCTGGTAGACTGCGCCATACCTCCAAAAAGCGGAGTTTGTGCTTGGTGAGTCCACCCTTTTCGTTATTGTGGATGCTGCTCCAAAACTGCATCAAGAGCTTTTCCTGTCTTTCGGTTATGTACGACACATCGGCCTCAATCTCCTTGATGTCCTCGATGTTACGCAACAGAGCCTTGGCGTTGACCATGTACTTGTCTATCATGTCGAAGTCCGAGATGAGCATGTCGCCCCAGTGGTAGAAGCGGTCGAAGCTCTCGTTGGGGTGGTGGGCATGGTATATTTTGAACAATTCGGCAATGAGGCGTATGCGCTCACCGCGCTTAAGTCCCGAGCCGCGCTCCATAATCTCGTCTATGGTCGTGCATCGTGGCTGCCATACGGGGGCTGTGGATGTTTGCTGTATGGCATCGTTAAAAAAAGCACGCGCTCGTAGTGATGGGAACATCAATACGAGCTGTGATAGGTCATGCGTATGGTTAGAGAGGAGCCTTGTGGTAAGTTCCTGAAGAAATGTTGACATATAATGTTTGAGTAAATGGCGTTTGTGTGGTGTTGTATAAATTAGTTTTCGGATAAGAGCATGTTGGCTCAATCTAATTTATAACACCCCATTACATTAGTCGTACCTCTCCGCCAAAGAGTGTTATGGCAGAGCGAAGGATGATAGGCTCGACAGAGTATAGTATCTTGCCGCCCGTAGAGGTCTTTGCCTCGAGGCGCTCTGTGGCGTTCACCTTGATTGTAGCGTTGTGTGTCGAAGAGGCTACGGTCGATACGGTGGTTAGCTTCGATGCGTCATACTCGGCTGTAGATATGTCTAATGTCTGGTAGCGCGCCTCGCCCGTGAGGATGATGCAACACTTTCCCGATGCAACAACGCTGATGTCGAGGGTGTTGACCTCTGCCGTGAAGTGAGACTCGTTGGATATGTATAGGTCGATGAGTCGCGCCGAGAGTGTGCCATCGACGGTTACGTCTGCCTTGGAGATAGATATGTTGGCGAGCTCGTTGAAGTATACCTCCACCTCGGTCACGCTCTCGCGCTTGGGGTCGCTGCGCTCCTCAATCTTTAGTACACCATTGTCGCGCTTCTGCACCTCGAACGCAAATTTCGATGTGTATACACCCTTCGTGTCGTAAATGATGTATGGCGTCTCACTCGCCTCAATCTTGATTAGCTTGAGTTTGATGGGGGCGTTGACATCTATGCTGTCGAAGTTCGATAGCTGCTCCTTGATTGGACCAAGCTCCGCAACAACGACGCTCTCCTGTGCCCAAAGGTTAAGGGTACAAATAGTGGCAAATATCGATAGGAGTATCTTCTTCATGGTACTGTGGTGTTTCAAAATTTAATGCTAAATTAAATAAAAAAAGGCAATTCTCCAAAAGAATTGCGCTTTTTCCCTCCTAAAGATGAATATATTGCTGTTTGTTGATATATTTTGGCGTTATAACGATATTTTAACATAGGCTGCTCCACTGCGTTTTGCCGCCTCGAGACCCATCGTTGAGTCCTCAAAAATTATGGTCTCGCGAGGTGTCACACCCTCGAT
>JAGBTW010000198.1 GCA_017631135.1 Alistipes sp. | reverse complement strand
GGGCACGATACCCGTAGATGTGAGTGCAGAGTTAAACACTGGGCTGCCTGTGGGGCGGATGTGCGACACGTCGTGACCTACGCCACCGCGGCGCTTCATGAGCTGCACCTGCTCCTCGTCCATGCGGACGATACCGCCGTAAGAGTCTGCGGGGTTCTTGTGGCCGATAACGAAGCAGTTAGAGAGCGATGCCACCTGAAGGTTGTTGCCAATGCCTGTCATTGGGCCTCCCTGGGGGATGACATAGCGGAAGTGGTCGAGAAGGTCGAAAATCTCCTTCTCGCTCAATGGGTTGGGATAGTTACGCTCGATGCGGGCAAGCTCACGCGCGATACGGTTGTGCATATCGACGGGTGTAGTCTCGTAGATGTTGCCGAACGAGTCCTTCAATGCATACTTGCTCACCCACACCTGTGCGGCGAGCTCGTCACCTGCGAAATACTCCTTTGATGCAGCTACAGCATCGTCATACTTCACAGTCTTAAGCTGTTCGTTATTAGTCTTTTGAGTCATGATGTATATTATATTTTGTTATTTTGTTCGGTCTCTTTATGGGCTAAACAGCTACCCGCTGTGCGCCATAAGTGCGCACTTCGAGTGTACAAAATTCGTGATTTTTCGCGGGATTACCCAATTTTTACACAACTATTTTTTCGACACGTTATTCACAAAAAATAAAAATGTGCTTTAGACCTATCTCTAACGCACATTTTCAACTTTTAGGCTGTTCGTTTTTGTCGCATCACGAGCCTAAACGCCATGAGTCCGACAAGTCCCGAGACTATGCCAAGTGCTGTGCCTATGAGTATATCTTGAGGGAAGTGACACGCGAGGTATATGCGCGAGTAGCATATCAGCGTCGCTACGCCCACCATCGTCCATGTAAACCATCGTCGGTGGATGATTATCGACGACAGCACCGCGAGCGAGACTATTGTTGCGGCGTGCGCCGAGACTGTGCCAAACGAGCCATGGTCGGTCGATACGATGTGTGTGTCGAGAAGCTCTTGGGTAAACATGGGGCGCAGACGCACGGGGAACTCGGGACATAGATGCTTTAGCGGTCCAGAGTGCTTGAAGATACCCGCCACGATGTCTGCCATACCTATGGCAATGCCCATGGCTACGATAAGGGCGATGACGCCGCGCCAGCTGTAACGCCTCCATACCATATATATAATTAGGGCGTATAGCGGCAACCACATCTTAATGCCCGAAATCGTAGACATCGTAGCGTCCAACACCCTGCCACCATCGAAGTTGAGAAACGCAAATAGTTCCCAATCCCACGTCACGTTATTCATAGTCATTGTTTTATCTCGTTAATAATCAGCATACATAGGTAAGCCCGCTGCCACACCTGTCTCTGCCATAAGCATGGCGCTAGACTGCATCACAATCCATATTACAGCCACCATCAGCAGCCATTGTCCCACAAAGCCCGAGCGCGTAACCATGCGCTGCATAGCTGTATTGAAGCTCTTGGGCAGGAAGTGTAGTACATAACCCACATACATTATCGCCATTGCCACGCCCGAGTTGTCGATGGCGGGTATGATGTCGCCAAATGAGAAGTTCGTAGCTATGCGGTTAATCATATCGAGACATAGCGTATAGTCTTCCACGCCCATCTTGGGAGCTTGCTGTGCCGAGGCAAAGAGCAACCATCCAAATGCCACTACATGCAGCGTTATGAGTGTTGCGGGTATGCGCACGAGTGCGTACATCTCCTTGCCAGTCTTCTTTGCCCATGGGATAACCTTTAGCCACATCTTATGCAGTGCGAGTGCTATGCCATGCAGCATGCCCCACGCCATATAGCAGATGCCTACGCCATGCCACAGACCACCGAGCACCATCGTGAGGAAGAGGTTGATATATGTGCGCACAGCACCGCGACGATTACCGCCAAGGGCTATGTATAGATACTCCTTGAGCCATGTCGAGAGGGATATGTGCCAGCGTCGCCAAAACTCTGTTATTGTTGCCGACTTGTATGGTGCATCGAAGTTGTCGGGCAGTCGGAAACCCATCATGAGTGCCACGCCCACGGCGATGTCGGAGTATCCCGAGAAGTCGCAATATATCTGCAGCGTGAAGCCGTAGATGGCAAGTAGTGCCACAACACCACTATCGCCCAGCTCGCCCTTGAATGCGGGGTTTACGAAGAGTGCACCGAGCGAGGAGGCTATAACGGCATACTTAATCAAGCCACCTGCGATGAGTGTTACGGCACGCCCGAAGTCCTCGCGCGTGACGTTGTTGTCGCGTGCCTCAATCTGTGGAATAAACTCCTTGGCCTTGACCAGCGGACCGAGGAACATCTTGGGGAAGAACGACAACAAAAAGAGGTAGTCTATAAATCGGCGCAGTGGCTTTATTGTGCCACGCGCGATGTCCACAACATAGGCGATGGATTGGAATACGAAGAACGATACTCCCGCGGGCACAACCACGCCCTCGAAGTTGAGCACGCCATCTTTATAGATGTTTGCCAAGAGGTCGGCAAAGAAGCCCGTAGCCTTGAAATAGGTGAGTATGGCAACGTTTATCACAACGCTCAACGCCACCCATCCGCGCGTCGATAGACCCTTGTAGCGACGATGGGCCACGCGCTTACCAATAAGGTAGTCGCTCAATGCCACGGCACACAGCAGGATGATGTACACGCCCGAGAGCTTATAGTAGAAGTATAGCGAGAAGAGCGTGACGTACCATGTGCGTAGCTTTGCTCGTCGCTTGATGATGACGTATCCAAGCGCGAAAATCAGAAACGCAAAGAGGAAGAAGCCTGTGGCAAGCGTGAGTGGGCTTGTGGGGTCGTACTCCAAGAGCGACACCACGCGCTGCCATAGGGCATCGTCAAATTTCAACAACTCCACCATTACTCCGAGGCTGTTTTATGGTTGTGAGTGCTTGAGATG
This sequence comes from Alistipes sp., assembly GCA_017631135.1. GTDB lineage: Bacteria > Bacteroidota > Bacteroidia > Bacteroidales > Rikenellaceae > Alistipes. The sequence goes on along the minus strand of JAGBTW010000198.1, from coordinate 1,257 downwards.
CTACTCCACTCCACAGAGTCGATGATGGGTGTTACGGCATCTATTTGGTTGCTGAGGTGCTCCTCGGCCTTGAGTCTGCGCTCTTCGAGCTCGCGCTGACGCTCCGCCTCTATGCGCATGGCCTCCTCTTCCATTTCGACAAGTTTATTGTATACGCGCTGCATTATAGACTCTGTAAGGGCACGCGCAATGCGACGACCACCCGCATAGTTTATGTGCGTATAGTCCTTGGCTGCCCAACCGTTAGACACGAATGTGGGCATGCCACCCATGCTGCTCATTATGCGCGAGGTGTTCCAAAATGCCACCTTGCAACTATCGGCAGCGGCACGCTGATACGACGTGAGGGCATCGACTGAACCTATGGGTTCGTATGCCCCAGTGTCGGCATTCTTAACCCAGCGGTCGCTCACGCCCAAGACCACAATCGCGGCATTGGGGAAGCAGCGCTCGGCGTATGCTATCATGTCGCGCAGCTGGTCGCGGTACTTGGCATATACGCGCTGTCCCTGCTGCATGATGTTGAGTCCATATTGCAGTACCACAAGGTCGTAGCCAAGTATCTCGTCTATCTGGCGGTTTACGGTTGCGCTTGTGCCAAAGATGGCATGTCCGTTGTTGCTGCGCACCGAGAAGTTGTCGACTATGACACCACCGTTTGTCTCCATCGATGCTCCGTAGCAGAGGATGTTACCCTCCAAGACGCGTATGCGTATATCATCAGCGGGTACCTCGATGTCGATGTGGCGCACGCGCTCATCTCCCGCAATGAGGAACTCTTTGCGAAGTGTGTCACATAGGGTCACCTCGACGCGGCTGGTGTCACGACTTATGAGGAGTATGCGCGCTCGGGTGCATGAGTCGAGATTTGGGAATGCGTTTGTCGCCTGCCAGCGCGTTGTTGCATTTGCGCGACCCTCGGCAAGATAGCCCGAGATGAAGAACCTCTCGCGCACGCTCTCCGTCGCCTCCTTGCGCTTCATCACGCTGTATGTCTTCCAATTTGAGGATGTGCGCTTTATGCTCTTGCGCACCGTAGCGAAGGGTATGTCGGCACTCACGAAGCCTGCGCCACGACCACCAAAGCGGCTTTGTAGCTCCTCGCGCAGGTCGGAGGTGAGGATGTCGCCCTCGACGAAGGAGTCACCCATGAAGGCTATGCGCACGCTCTCGCCATTGGCGAGCTTCGATATGAAGTTGTCGAGGCGTGTCGTTGCCAGGGTGTCGAAGTCCTCGAAGTCGAGCACCGAGGTGCTT
>JAGBTW010000197.1 GCA_017631135.1 Alistipes sp. | reverse complement strand
GTGTATGCCACGCGCTTCGAGAGCACATCGTTGGTCTTGGGTGTGAACGTAGCCAAGACATTACCCTGGCTATCCTCGATGCGCGTAACGAAGATTGGGTCGACGCGCACACCCTCGTTTGCAAAGGTGCAGTATGCCGATGCCATCTCGTAGGGGTTGCTGTCATAAGAGCCGATACACAATGACACCACAGGGTCGATGAAGCTCTTAACACCTATCTCGTGGATGAAGTCCGCAACAGCCTCGGGGCGCTTCGCGTGCTTCATAATCCATGCCGAATAGTTGTTACGGCTATTTGCCAAGCCCCAATACAAGGGGTTCACACCCGTATACTCCACATCGCCAGCCTCCTTGGGCGACCAAATGCCCGAGGGTGTCTCGATAGAGACAGGGAGGTTGGGCACAGGGGTGCAAGGTGTAAGACCGAGGTGGTCGATAGCGAAGGTATAGATGAAGGGCTTGGATGTAGAGCCCACCTGACGCTTACCCTGCGATGCTGCGTCATACTTGAAGTAGCGGTAATCGGGACCTCCGACATAGGCACGCACATAACCCGTATTGGGGTCGATAGCCACAAAGGCACCGCGCATGGTCTTCTTGTAGTGGATAAGCGAGTCGCGAGGCGTGAGCACCGTATCGCGCACACCCTTATATGTAAATACCTTCATGTTTGTGGGCGTAGCAAACGACGCCTTTATCTCCGCGTCGCTTGCGCCATCCTTCTTCATGCCACGCCAGCGGTCGGTCTGCTGCATAGCCTTATCAATCTTTTCGTCCGACTCTGCCTTTGTTAAGTCGGGGAAGAGCGAGCCACCGCGACTCTTTATCTGACTCTCCATGCGTGGTTGCACGAGCTCTGCCATCTGCTCGCGGAATGCCTGCTCGGCATAGCGCTGCATCTGTGCATCTACGGTGGTGTATATCTTCAGACCATCACGATAGATGTCATACGCATCGCCATTTGCCTTGCGATTTTTGTAGCACCAGCCCATGATGGGGTTCTCGTTATACTCCTTGAGCGCCTGCTCGTAGTCCCACTGCGTGTAGAAGTTCTTGCGCAGAGGTTCCTTTGCGGTCATCGCCCTACGCACCATCTCGCGGAAGTAGGTCGCCGAGCCCTCGTTATGCGCATCGCCCGCACGGCGGTAGCTCGATAGGTCGATGGGCAGTTTTTTGAGCTCCGCAGCATGCTTCTTTGTTATAGCACCCGCCGATGCCAAGCGGTCGATAACGGTATTACGGCGCTCGACAGCCTTCGGATTGGGCTCGCCACGCTTCAAGGGGGCGTATGTACCAGGTGCCTTAACCTGACCAGCAATCACCGCCGCCTCCTCGATAGAGAGGTCACAAGGCTCCTTGCCAAAGAAGTTGTTTGCCGCCGACTTAATGCCGAAGTTAGAGTTTGAGAACTCAACAGTATTGAGGTACATAGCCACAATCTCCTCCTTGGTGTAGTTGTGCTCGAGCTGCGTGGCGATGACATACTCCTGAATCTTTGCCACGATAGTGCCAGCACTGCCCTGCATACCCGCATTCTTGACACGCGTCTTGTAGAGGTTCTTTGCCAGCTGCTGCGTAACGGTACTACCACCACCCTGCTCGCTCTGACCCAAGAGTATCGTCTTGATGCCTACGCGCGCCGTAGCCTGGAAGTCGATGCCTGGGTGGTCGAAGAAACGCACGTCCTCGGTAGCCAAGAGCGCCGCAACTATGGGTGGCAGCTTGTGACCATCTATCTCGAGCCACTTTGCCCTATCTGCGGGGAAGAGATCCTCGTAAGAGAGGTAGGTGCGGTTTTCGATGAAGTACGTACCTATAATCTCACCATCTTGAGAGTAGATTTGCGTTGCGAGGTTTGTCTTTGGGTTTTCAAGCTCGTCAAACGAGGGCATAGGACCGAGCACCTCGTGCTTCGCCAACGCAAAGACCGTGACCACTGCGGCTATACCCACCAATGTGATACCCCACAGGGTAAGGATGACCCATCCCCTCCATGTCAAACGACGCTTGTTGTTTTGTCTCTTCTGTGTCATAGCTTATTCTATTAGTAGCTTTTATCAGTTTCTGTTATCATTAAAACGGCAATCCCACGCCAAAGGCGAAGTGAAACTTACCATCCTTGAATGGCACGAGCTCAACCTTTCTATATAACGAGAAGGTTGCAGATATTGTTGCTGCCTCGGGCATTCCAAAGAGGCTAAAGTCAAGACCGAGGTCAAGACCATAGGCTCCGATGCGTCGGCGACGCTCAATGACAGAGCCATCCTCGGGGTTGAAGCCCACCTTGCGCTGGAACGATGCGTAATCAGCACCCACATTCACACGCACGCGCTTGAAGAAGATGACTCCTCGTATACCCCCATCGGGATACCACACAGGCATTTGGTAGTTCAACGCCGTAGCCACATAGTCGTTGTTCTCGATGTCGTAGGTCGTATAGCCTCGCGGAATGAGGCGCGACGACTTGAACGCAAGGCTCGAGAGCACCTTGTCGGAGTGGAAGCCACCAAACGATGTTTGGTACGACGCAGCCAACGAGAGCGAGTGGTGCGCGCCAAAACCTGGCGTGTAGAGCTTACCATAGAGTACCACCAAACGACCAAAGTTCGTCGTTGCGGGGTTTAGACCGAGGTTTGCAGCGAGAGCGATACCCCACGGAGGCAAGAAGTCGCGGTGTGCAAGGCGCACATAGTCCTGGAACGAGACACCGAGGTTGAGCAGGTGAACACCCTCGGAGTAACCTATGGTATTAATATTCGTGACCTTGCCGCCTTTGACAATGAGTTTGTCGACATTCGCCACCATGCCATTCGAGAAGTTCCACGACGACGACACCGCAAACTGACTTGTGTGGTAGCCGCGATGCATGAGTATGGGCAGCGTAGCACCAGCACTCACCGAGTAGTAGCGACCAAGATCTGGCTCATCAGGGAAGAGCTTACCCTCCACAGGGTCGTATATCGCAACCTTATATATCTGCTGCTTGCCACCATATGTGCCACTCACCCACATATTTACACCAAGACCCTTATACCTCAACGTACCCTTAAACACCGAGCCCTCGTCACGATTCCATCCCCAAGTGAGGAAGCCCTCAGTTGTCGAGAGCAGATTTTGGCTCATAACCGTAGCACCGAGGTTGAAGGCTATCGAAGATTCCTCAACAAGTGCATAGGGGTCGTAGGATGCGGGTGCCCAGCTGTGTATGTTGAACGCATGTGCAAAACGGCTATAACGCTTCGAGGGTGTTTGACGCTTCACGCGCTCCTCGGCGCTCGCATCATAGCGCACCGTATCGAGGTTTACAACACCCCAAGGCTCAACCTCCGGAAGAATAATCTTTGGTGGGTGGGGTGCATACTCCACCTTAACAGCATCCCCTATATTCTGCGTAACGGGCATATAACCACGCCTATCGTACGACGTAGCCACCACCCTGCAACTATCCAACGGCATGGGTTGGAACGAGCCATAGCGCGAGAGCGAGAGGCGATACTCTTGGTTTGTTGCAAGGTCGAAGGTGTGTATCTCATCTCGACCCGAGGCGATAGAGCCATAGTAGAGACGACCATCCTTTGCCACAAGGTCACTCAACGTGGTATACGCAGCACGCGTAATGGGCACAACACCCTCGCCATCGAGGCGCGCGATGTGCATGCCATTGTCATCCGTTATTATGAGGTAGAGCGCCTCTGTGGCATTATCCCACGCCATGCCGTGCACCTCGCTACCCTCGGCAATGGGTGTGCGACGCGCAAGGTCTGGCGCACCATTCACCACTACGCTATACCCTCCATCAAGCGTATACTCCACCCACGCAATACCGCCATCCACGGGCGTTGGATAGAGCACATTGCGATACTTGCGCATGGTGCGTGGTGCACCATCCGCCAAGTCCATATAACAGAGTTGCGAAGCCACCTTCTCCTCGAACAACGCGCTTTGACGATACTCCGTCCACCACACCCTGCCATACTCGTCGAGCATGGGGCGCGTAGAGACTATGCCTGTGTAGGCTATGCGCTCCTCGCTGCCCGAAGCCTCGTCAACAACGACAAAAGCCGATGTCTTATCGAGCGACTCCTTGAGCATAAGTATGCGACCATCGCCAAGTGGTATAGGGTGTGAGTATGTCGTATACGATGCGGGCTCCTTAACGCTAATTGGTTTTGTCGTCTCTTCCACAGAGGCCAAAGGTCGCCAATGCTCCTCGAGCGTAAGGAAGGTATCGTAGAAGAACTTGGGTCGCGAAGAGCCGTATAGCTTCTTCATCACCCATGTATTCGACACCACCATCCATGGTCGGCGCGAGGTGAGCTCCGCCACATCGTCACCCATCACCGTGCCATACTTATTGTAGCCATGGCGCGAGAGAAGATAGCCCATGTGGTAGTGGCTGGGGATATAATCTTTGTAAGAACCACAATACCACTTATCAATATTTTTGTAGCGATACGCCACAGTGTCGTATGCGCGATATGCCATCGTGAACGAGGGTTGCAAGCCGCGACCAAATGTCGACATCTCGGTCTCTGTCATCACAGCATCGCCCTCCATCATCCACAGCGGCATGAACAAGAGACCTATGGTCGAGCTCTGCTGACCAAGCACATAGCTCAACGCCTTGACAATACCGCGATTTAGGTTATTGTACTGCACCGCGTGGCGATATTCGTGCGCTACGAGTTGCTTTGTCCAGGGCATGGAATAGCCCCTTATCTCGGGCGTGGAGAGAAACTCCACACGACGTGGCATCCACATAACCAAGCCATTAGAGAGGAAGTTGGCGGGGTGCACAACAAAGGGAATGGGCATCTGCGGGTGGCGATAGCCGTACGAAATGTCACCGTTCACAGCATCGAGGTAGTGCATCATGCGATTGGCAATCTTCGTTGCTGTGTCGGGATAGATGACGCTGTAATTGTCACTCTTCATCGTGCGCCAGCGATACGACGGTGGGTCAACACCCCAGCTATAGTACTGTGCGACAGCGCTCTCGGTGGACAACAACCCACCAAGGACAACCATCATAAGTATAAAAAATCTCTTCATACGCGCGCACATGTACACTTAACGTGCAAAGATAGGAAAATTTGGCGGATTAACAGCCACGATAAGAGAATAATTTTGCAATTGTTGTCTGTTTGATGAAAAAACTTTATATTTGTGAAACATCCCTTAATTTTTAGACCATGGCAGACAACTATCTTGAAAAGCGAATGGAGGACTATCGCAACCAGCAACCCGCAAAGCGACGCACAGTAACACTACAACGCCTACTAAAGGCCAACCGCAGCTACCGCGGCTACGACTCATCGTTTATCGTGCGCCCCGACCAGCTACGACGCATAATCGAGGTGGCTACGCTATGCCCCTCGGCACGCAATCAGCAGGTGTTACGCTTCCGCCCAGTGCTTAACGACGAAGCCGATAAAATATTGAAACACATACGCCTTGGTGGCGCGCTACCAGAGCTACACCTCCCCTTCAAGGGCACAGAGCCAAACGCCTTTATAGTAGTCTGCGCGACGGTCGAAGATAGCCACTATGTGAGCGTTGACATGGGCATCGTGGCGCAGTCGATGCTCCTTGCAGCAACCGAGATGGGACTGGGTGGCATCTGCATCGGAGCCTTCGACCATGCCGAGATTAAGGAGGCACTCGCACTACCCTACGACCCTCTGCTTGTCATTGCCATAGGTCGCCCCGCAGAGCGCATCGAGTTGGTCGAGTGCAACGAGGGTGACTCGCTCACCTATTACCGCGAGGGCAACACCCACTATGTCCCAAAGATTAAAGTTGATGACTTAATTATCAGATAGTTATGAAGCGATTACTAACTGCTATATTTGTATTGGTTGCCACCGCGGCCATGGCACAAGACCCCTATTGGGAGAACCCAGAGATGTTTGCCGAGAACAAGCTCCCCGCGCGCGCTACATTCACACCATACCCATCTGAAGGTGAGGCACTAAAGCGTGCAGAGTCGCCCTTCGTAAAGGACATCAGCGGCGAATGGCTCTTCCACTGGAGCGCCACACCCGACCAAGCGCCCGAGGGCTTTTGGGCGGTAGACTACGACGACAAGGCATGGGACACGATGCCTGTGCCAGGCAACTGGGAGATTAACGGCTATGGCTATCCAATCTACACCAATGTAAACTACCCATTCCCCAAGAACCCGCCATACATACCCCACAACGACAACCCAACGGGATGCTATCGCCACACCTTCGACATCCCCGCAGCGTGGGATGGTCGACGCATAATACTGCACTTCGAGTCGGGCTTGGCAGCCATGCACATTTGGGTAAATGGCTCAAAAGTTGGCTACAGCGAGGGCACAAAGACAGCCGTTGAGTTTGACATCACGCCCATGGTAAAAGTGGGTAGCAACACCCTCGCCATCGAGGGCTATCGCTGGTGCGACGGCTCATACCTCGAGGACCAAGACTTTTGGCGACTCTCGGGCTTTGACCGCTGCGTAAAGCTCATCGCATTAGACAAGACACACATCACTGACCTACACATAGTTGCAGACCTTGATGACACATATAAGAATGGTCTATACAACGCTACCCTAACACTGCAAAACAGCGACAACGAGACATTTAAGGGATATGTCGAGGTGTCGGTAATAAAGACGCGCTACGACTACCAACAGATGCAATTTGTGCACGAAAGAGTAGTAACAAAGTTCTCAAAAAACGTCAAGATAGAGCCCACAACGGAGCTCGACATAGAGTTCTCGCGCACACTTGGCAACGTAGCGCCATGGAGCCACGAGAGCCCCAAGCTATACACAACACTCGTAACGCTCAAGGATATAAAGGGTAACACCATAGAGAGCACAGCGCTAAACACTGGTTTTAGAAGAGTCGAAATCAAAGATGCGCAGCTGCTCCTCAACGGCAAACGTCTAACGATTAACGGAGTTAACATACACGAGCACAACCCTGCGACAGGACACGTCACCAACAAGGAGCTAATGCTCAAGGATATAAGTCTCATGAAGCAGCACAACATCAACGCTGTGCGCACAAGTCACTATCCCCAACCCACGCTGTGGTACGACCTATGTGACATCCACGGCATACTGCTTGTTGACGAGGCGAACATCGAGGCGCACGGCTGTGGCACGGGCTACGACAGCAGCTACCCCAACTTCCACCCCTCGCACCGCGCAGAGTGGAAGGCAGCACACCACGACCGCGTGCGTGCGATGGTCGAGCGCGACAAGAACCACCCCTCGGTAATCATTTGGTCAATGGGCAACGAGAGTAGCGACGGCGAGGTATATGGCGAGATGTACGAGTGGATACACCAGCGCGACAAGAGACGCCCCGTACAGCTCGAGCAGGGCTATAGCGGTCCTCACACCGACATCAGCTGTCCGATGTACCCACCAATGGATGAGCTACGCGCATGGGCAGAGCGTACTGATGCCAAGAAGCCATATATCATGTGCGAGTATGCCCACGCCATGGGTAACTCTACGGGCAACCTGCGCGAATTCTTCGACATAATGGAGGGACACCCCCACATGCAGGGTGGCTTCATTTGGGACTGGGTAGACCAAGGTATTGACGCCGTAGGTCGCGACGGCAGACACTACTGGGCATACGGAGGCGACTTTGGCGCGTGGATGTATACCCATGACGAGAACTTCTGTTGCAACGGTCTCGTGCTCCCCGACCGCACGCCACACCCCGCACTCATGGAGGTGAAAAAAGTATATCAAGATATTGAATTTGAACTCGTTGATGGAGGTGTTCGCATCCACAATAACTTCAACTTCACGGACCTATCGAAGTACAGTTTCCGCTATGAATTAAGGCGCGAGGGCGAGATTGTTAGCCAAGATGCTCTGCCTACGGTGCAGTGTCAAGCGGGCGAATACATCGACATCAAACTACCACAATACACCCTCGAAACGGGCAAAGAGTACACCCTCAACTTCGAGGCTACATGCCTAACACCCGACCTTCTTAACCCTGGCAAAATGGAGAGCGTGACGGTGGCAACAGAGCAGTTCGTATTGCAACCCTACGACTTTACACAAACCGCACCCAAGGGTAAGATAGCCATAGAGCGAGGCGAAGATTGGGTGGTGGCATACGCAGGCACTACGGGCATACTATTCAACACAAACAACGGAAACATCGTGCGTTACATCGTTGATGGCAAGGATGTTATGCAGCAACTTCCCGAGCCTTGGTTCTGGCGCGCCATGACCGACAACGACTGGGGCGCAGGTTTCCAGCGCACAGCAAACGTATGGCGCACAAATAGACGCAAGGCATTAGGCGCAACCGTAGAGGAGTACGACGATAAGCTGGTCGTAAGTGGCAAGTTCTACCTCGTTGATGCACCCTCGTTCTACACACAGACCTACACCTTCCGCGCCGACGGCTCGCTGCAGGTAGAGGTCGAATGGCAGAGAGATGGCGAGTATGTTCCCGAGCTACCACGCTTCGGCATGCGCATGATACTTCCCGCTGACTACAAACACTTTACGTTCTATGGTCGCGGTCCATGGGAGAACTATTCCGACCGTTGCGAATCGTCGTTCATAGGTCTCTACAAGCAGTCTACAGACGAGCAATTGTTCCCCTATGTGCGACCACAAGAGTCGGGCAACAAGAGCGATGTGCGCTGGCTTGAGCTCACCAACGACATGGGCACAGGCATCCGCATCGAGGGCTTACAGTCCTTGAGCGTGAGCGCCATGCCACACCGCTCGGAGGACCTTGACCCAGGCATGACGAAGAAGCAGATGCACTACTCCGACATAGAGCCACGCCGCGAGGTTGTGCTACATGTCGACCTTGTGCAGCGCGGTCTTGGAGGCGACAATACCTGGGGCGCTACGCCACACGACCCCTATCGCCTAACAGCCGACAAATACAGCTACGGCTACATAATACGCCCCATTAACAAATAGAAATAGAGATGGATAAGATTTTAACTATTGAGCATGTCTCGAAGAGTTATACGGGACATAAGGCACTCGATGATGTATCGTTGGAGGTGCCACGCGGTGCTATATATGGTCTGCTTGGCCCTAATGGCGCAGGCAAGACCACGCTTATCCGCGTCATCACACGCATCACGCTTGCCGACTCGGGTCGCGTGCTACTCGATGGCAAGCAGATTACCGAGGACGAGGTGTTTCACATCGGCTACATGCCCGAGGAGCGCGGACTATACAAGAAGATGCGCGTGGGCGAACAGGCGATGTTCTTCGCACGCCTAAAGGGCATGTCGCGTGGCGATGCCGAGAAGCGGCTCAAGGGATGGTTCGAGCGCCTCGAGATTAGCAACTGGTGGGAGCGTAAGGTGGAGGACCTCTCAAAGGGCATGGCGCAGAAGGTGCAGTTTATATCTACGGTTGTGCACGAGCCCAAGTTGTTGATATTTGACGAGCCTTTCTCGGGCTTCGACCCCATAAATGCCGATAGGCTCAAGCAGGAGATATTGGGCTTGCGCGACAGGGGTGCAACGGTGATATTCTCGACCCACAACATGGCATCGGTAGAGGAGATATGCGACCATATTACGCTTATCAACAAGTCGCACAACGTGCTCTCGGGCTCGGTGGAGGAGATACGCCGCAATGCAGGTGGCAACACCTTCAGCGTCATACATCGCGCCAACGACACGGCGTTCAACGCTGCGATAGAGGGCATAGCGACATCGCTTGGCGATAGTCGTGGCATTGTGGGAGGCTACCGCGAGTCGAAGATACACGTTCCAAAGGACGAGGAGCTTCGCACGGTCATCGCGCGCCTAAACGAGCAGTGCGCACTGCGCTCCATCAGCGAGGTTATACCCTCGATAAACGACATATTCATCCGTGCCGTGAATGGCACACTATAAGCCCAAGATTATGAGAAAGATGCAACTAATTATTGCGCGCGAGTTCTTCGAGCGCGTGCGTAAAAAGTCATTCATCATAGCCACACTGCTCACCCCCCTATTCACCATAGGTCTTATGGTCGCACCCTCGCTCTTTATGCTCTATGGCACGAGCGACCAGAAGCAAGTGGTTGTTGTCGACCGCTCGGGACTTGTGGCAGACAAACTCGTCCCCACATCCGAGGTGATGTTCGTCGACCAGAGCCAACTCTCGAAGCGCGAGGCTTGCCGCATCTACAGCGAGGAGAGTGGCATGTTTGGCGTGCTCTATATCGGTGAGGAGATTGAGGCGCGCGACTCGGTGCAGCTCATAACCAACGAG
>JAGBTW010000196.1 GCA_017631135.1 Alistipes sp. | reverse complement strand
TTCGTGTGAGTAAATCATAGCTTTAATGTTTTTAATTTATTGTATATCAATACTTTATTCTTTCATTATTGATTTTGCGCAGTTAAACAAAATTTCGTGTCTTATTTCCCATTGCACAAACCGTGACAAAGGTACGAAAACTATTCGGATAAAGCAATTAAGAATTCATAATTTTTTTTAATAATTATATAAAGGGGGCAAAGGTTCAAAAGTGGTCTAAAAGGTTCTAAAGGGAAGTTTCCTTTTAGAACCCTTCGAGCTCTTTGAACCCTTCGAACCCTTTGAACTCTTTGAACCCGTTGAACCCGTCAAATCTTCTCCCTTTTATTAGCCCCACGACCCCAATTTCTTGTCAGAGTGGTGTGGTAGTGGTGCATCACAAAAGAGACCACCAAGGGATAGTACATAGTAGTACAGCCCTTGGTGGTCTACTTTTAGGGATGTGCCGCTAACGCGCCACTATCACAAGAAATTAATAGATGAGTGACAAATCATCCACCAACATTCGACTACCTGTCGAGCCCGTAAAGTAATCACCGAAGCGAGAGCCTGTGCAGACGATTATCATGTGCGTAGGCACCTCGGATGTTGACACATAGTCGAGAGGTATGGTAAACTCCATCCAGCCATCAGTGCCCTCGGTGAACACAAGCTCACCCGCGCCGATGACGTTCTTACCCTTGATATCGAAGAATGTCGAGGGGTCGCTGGTGTCGACAGATACAGGGCTATCGGCATCGCCACCATACTCCTCTGCGGTCCAGTTACCTACGGCGATGAATATCTGTCCCTCGTCGGGGTCACCCACCTTAAGGTCGGGGCGCGACGCTGGAGCGCCACCAAACTCGTCAATCATGCCCTGGTCGTACTTCACCCAGCCGTGCAGTGCTACGGGGCGAGCCGTTGATGGGCGACCGAAGAACACAAGACCATTGACACCCTTGAGGCCACCAAAGCGACCGAGGAAGATGTTACCCGCGGCAAACTTACCGATGCCCATGACTGAAGCCTTCTTCGACTGTAGCGCTGCGGCATATACTCCTGATGTGCCTGGGCGCGTCTCTGTCGTAGGCTCGGTGAGGATGGTGCTGGCAATCTTCGCACCGTCGTTACCCGTAGCCCAGAAGGGCGCTGCACCATCGGCATAGGGGTAGTATGTGCCATCCTTGAATAGCCAATCCTCCATACCGCCATTTATAAGCACCGAGACATCCTCTGTCGTTACGGTAACGACATCTGTGATGTGCTCACCCGAGTATGCTATGACCTCGTATGTTGTAAGCGGCTCGAGGTTGTCTACATAGCCCGACACGTTACCACCGCTTACGGTCACATTCGTAGCCGTCATCCACTCCTCGCTACCCGCAACGCGGTATCTGAAGCCCATGTCCGAGCCACTGCGACCGATAGCCTTGAGCCAGATGCGCTTTGCCCACGCGTCAACCTGTGTCATCTCAATCTCGAGGTCCTTGGGCACGATGCATATCGTCCAATCCTCGACAATGTCGTCATGATAGCGCACCTCGACATGGCGCACGGTGTTATCGAAATCCTTGAGCGACAGCGGGTCGGGCGAGTAGGATGTTATATCCTTGGGACCAAACTTCGCCGCTGTAATGTTGATATTTTTGAAGTCGGCATCCGTAGGAACGTAGGCCGTAACAATGTGGTTGGTCACATCAATTTCAGACTCTCCCGTCTGTCCCTCGACCTCGAAGTAGTACTCGATGTTCTGCTCGGCAGATATTGTCCACTCATAGTCCTGGTACTGCGAGAGTGTCACATAGATAGGTGTGCGAAGGTCGAAAACACCAGGGAAGGTGACATTGCTTGTCGCACCCTCGGTCATCTCCACGCGTGTGACATTGAGCTTGCGCACATCGGTTGTCTCGAGCAACGAGAGCGAAACGGTATAGTTGTTCGCGTTTATCGTTGCTGGCTGTGCGAGACCGTCAGCCTCGAACACGAGGATGTCGAGCTTCTTGAGGGGGTATGGGATATCGTTATGCACACATCCCGCAACCACAGCCATCGCGACAACCGCCGCAACGATGTATTTTAGAAATCCACGCATATCTCTTAATTCTTCTTTTTATTCCACAGATGTGCTACGATGCCTATCTGTATGTCGGCAATGTTGACCTTGAAGCGCATATATGAGCGCTGTCTCTGTCCGAGCTCCGCACCCGCAGCATCGACCTGGCGTATGCTGTTGTACGATATGCCACCAATGCCCACCGTAGCTGTCACACACACCTCCGGGAAGACATATACCGCGAGGCCAGGGTTTATATTGAGCTTTGCGGTGAAGTTATTGCTCTTCGACGCGGTTGCACCCTCACCCACGCCCGAGGTGATGATGCTTGTGCCGCTCTTTACGAGCAGCTCCATCTCGTATATCACGCCCACGATGCCACGACGGTCGAGACCCATGTAGTCGCGGTGGAAGAGCGAGAACGAGAGGCTCTCATTCTCCAAGGCGAGTCCGCCGAGAGAGAACGACATATCGACATCCGAACCGAGGTTGAGAGCGACGTTGTCGAGGCTTCCGCTAATCATCTCGTAGCCCACGCGCATACCCACCGCCTTGTTGTCGCCATAGGCATAGGCGACAAATGGGTGAACCGTCGTACGCTTGAAGCCAACGTTTATATCCTCAAGCAGAAGAAGCAAGTCGGAGTTATCTGCCGACAGCGTACCGTACGATGCCGCGAGACCGAGCATCCACTCGCCACGATATACGAACTTATTGAGGTGAATATTGCGGTCAATGCGCTTTGTCGAGGGCAGGAAACGCGAGAAGTTGCCACGCTTTGTGTGCTCCACCTCCTGCATATCCACCGCGATGGGCTCTACCTCATCGGCGCTGGGCTCGGCATATAGCTCACCGAAGATGGGATTTAAAATCTCCATCACCCTTTCTGCGCGCGCCTCGATGTTATCTTGGGCTTGGGCATGTGTCATCGTAAACACCACAGCCACAGCAAACAAAAGTAGTCTCTTCATGATTTTGTGGTGTTATAGATAAAACGACATACCGAAGCCAATGGATAGGATGTTGACCTTGAAATTCATGTTGCTGGACTTGTAGGTACTCTCCTCTACCCTATTAAACTCCTGATTTATGCGGTCGAGGCCTATGCCAAAGACTCCTATAGAGAGCTCTATTGCGGAGTTGTTTGTCAAGAATGCCACGATACCTGGCTGCAAGGCTATCGATGCGCCAAAGCTATCGCTGTAGGAACCACGATAGTTCTGCAAGCCATCGACCTTGCCATCTGTTGTTACTATTCTACCCTGCGCACCCGACAGGTTGAGCTGCACCTCTGCGAATATTGCAAAGCGGTTGCTGTGACCCAACGGTATGTAGGGTCTCCAAAACAGCGTACCTGTGTAGCTATGCTTGAGCTTGTGATATACATCCACGTTGATGTTCACACCCGTGTCGCCCTCGCCAATGCTCAAATCGGCATTGTCGATGTTTAGCAGCGAGCGTCCGTAAGTGAAGCGCACGCCGACAGCCATGTTCTTCCATGGCGCATAGGCAATCATGGGCGAGATGTTCACGGTGTAACCCTCGGAGTCGACGTCGTTGATAACGACAATGCTGAAGTTGTCGTTGTGGTGCAGCGAATATGAGGCTGTACCTCCAAATATCCACTGTCCCTGGGGCACAAATGTGATGTCCGAGGTGAAGCCGCGCATCTTGCGCGCCTCGTTTGGCGTCAACACCCTATCAAGTATATCATCATCCTCAACCATAGCGACCTCAACATCATTGACCGCTGCTGCATCGCTCTCGGCTATGACACTCACTGCGGAGTTCCATGGCTCGGGCTGCAACACCTCGCAAACTGCCTTGGCAGCACTATGTATCGGGTTTTGCTCCTTGACTGCGCCCTCAACTTGTTGAGCGTATGCTGTTCCGAGCGACGCAAAGGCAAGAAGTATAGTAAATAGTATCCTCATCAATTTCAATTATTGGGGTTTCAGGTTGGCGACACCCCTTTGGCATCGCCAACCACTCCCCTACATTTTAGTAGTTAAGACGAACGTCATCGACATACATCCACGAGCCAGTAGAACCACAGAAGTAGTCACCATAACCCGAAGGTGTGAACGATACTACAAGCTTCTTGGGCTTAACATCCTTCATACCCTCAAGATATGTAATGTTGATAGTCTCCTCTTTCCACTCTGTACGCGAATCAGTGCCTGTGATGTAACCGTAGCCAATGATACCTGGTGTTGTAGCAAGCTGATCAAGCTTAAGGAATGTACTTTCATCAGCTGTATCTACAGTATATGTTGATCCGTCCGTGATAATTACCATGATGGTGTAGATATCAAGACCAGATGCTTTAGAACCCTGATCAATAGTGCCCTCATTATTCTTCATCCAGAACGAGAGGCTCTTTGGCTTTGCTGTGAAATTGAAGTCACGACCAAAAGTTACCTTTCCATCCAAGCCTGTCATTGAGAATGAACCTGTAAAGAGGTTACCAGCAGCAAACTTACCCATGCCCATGACTGACGCGAACTGTGACTTTAGGTATGCTGACTGCGTACCTGTAGAACCTGGGCGAACATCTGTAGAGGGCTGTGTAAGCGTTGCTCCTGCTTTATTACCACCCTCATTACCAGTAAGCCAGAAGGGAGCATCTCCATCGCCATAAGGCAACCACCAAGTTGGCTTGTGCCAACGCTCCATATCACCATTAGGAATCTGCGCACCAGCGGGAGTCTCAATTGAGAGTACTCGACCCATATCGCCAGCGCTGTATACGAGCTTATACTCGTAAGTCTTGTCAGCAGCGAATGAGGTAACTGTAGCAGTATACTCGTTGTTTGAGCCAGCCGTAGCGTCGAGCATAGTCCACTCTGCATCACCCTGGGCGCGATATGCAATCTTCACATCTGTAGCGCTCTCATCCAATACGCAAGCCTTGAATGTTGCAGTGCTATTCCAAAGGTCATAGTCGTTCTCGGCAACAGCCAATACACCCTGACAAATATATGGGATGATAAACTCCTTCTTACCGCCATCAACATCCTCGATGTAGATAACAACATTCTGTGCACCACCAGCGATGGTAGAGAAGAACTCGGGAGCAAGAGTCAATGTGTAGGCAATAGCATCAGCTGTGCTGTTATCGACAAATGCAAGACCCGCAATGTTAGCGTTGTTGTTCAAAACCTCATACTCTACATCGTCCACGTTAAGCTTAACCTCCTTGAGTGCTGCAAGTGCACCAACAAGATAGTTGCGCGACACGATTGAACGCTGCGTATCTGTCATATCAAAGCCATCACCCATCAATGTTGGATCGGGGCTGAACGAGATATTCTGATCCAAAATCTTGTCGAAATTCTCCTCAACATCGGCTGTAAACTCCAAACCACCAGGAGCATCTGCAGAGTACTTAAGAGAGATTGTGTAACGAGCATTAGCCTTTACATCAGTGATAACACCACCCTTAACAATCTTACCACCAGCGAGCAAGCTATCATCGGGCAATACAGCGTCAATCTCCGACTCGTTGATACCCTCGAACTGCCAAACAAGTGTTGTCTGACCCTCGGGCATAAGGAAGTAACCATCCTTTGTCTCGGTATACTTAAGTGCGTGTACATCGTTAGAGTTAATCTCCGTCTGGTTGTACTCGTCATCGATAGCTACGGTTGTAGCATATCCCTCGGCGAACTTCTCGGCGATGTTGCTATCATACTGCACACGAACGATTGTAGAGAGCAAATCACACTTAACCTCAACATCTGTAATCTTCTTACGCTCTACAACGAAGTACTTCTCGCCATAGTAGCAGAGGTTACGCTGGTCGAACGAAGCAACATTGCGCTCGCCAACCTGTACAGTAGCCTTGTATTTACCCTCAACCAAAGAGAGATGGTCGGGCACATCGTTTACGTTGTTATAGCGACGCACAAGCTGATACTCATCAACAGTAGAGCCATCCTCGGCTACCACGGGGTTCTCTTTGTAGATTTTGATTGTGACAGTATCGTTTTCTGTTACGCCCGAGCCAGCGGCGAGTGCAAATTTCATTGCACCCTCACCGCTTGCCATGTGTGGCATATTCTCCTCCTTTGCGCACGATGCCACAACAAGCACCATGCAGAGTAGTGATAATATCTTTTTCATAATATCAATTCGTTTTCTGTTTTACCATCTTACTCGAAGCGGAACATTACAGTCTTGGTAGTTGTGTTACCCTCAACATCTGTTACACTCATCTCGAAGTCGTGCTCACCAGGACCAAGCACAGCAAGAACACCCAAGAATTTAGTAATTGATAGGTTAAGTTCTGTCTGTCCTAATACCTCATCACCAACAGGGAATCCAAGACCCTCTCTTTTTTCCTCGTTATCAGCATTAGGATCACCACCCAACGCAATGAAGTACTGCTCATCCTTAACCAAGCTAAACTCTGAAGCAAGACCTACAGCTGCAAGCTGTGAAGCATTCAATGTTTCAGATATAATCTTAACCGTGAAATCTGCAATAGTAAGAGGTGCTTTAATGGTAAGATCACATGTCATGCCAGCAATATATGTCTGACGCTCGTCAATGTTGTAACCAACCCAAACAATCTTGGGAGCTACGTTCTGACCAGCATTAATCTTGAGCTCGGCAACGGTCTTGCGGCCATTAGCATCCTCAACGGTGATGGTATAGGTGTGGAGACCCTCGAAAGCCTTCATAAGGTTTGCCTGCTTACCAAACTTGAGCTGCACGCTGTTGGCGTCTGCACCAACCTTTACATAACCGAATGTAGAGAGTTTGTACTCTGACAATGTTGTTGTGCAGAGGTCGATAGTCTGGGGTACATACGATGTGTACTCCGCGATGAACTCGTCGCTATCAGATGCTGCAGCAATAGTGAGCGACTTAATCTTGCTCTTTGAAGTAACATCGAGGTTGATGCTTGATGTGAAGTTACCATCGGCGTTGAACAACTCGTCAGAGAGCTCAAACTCCTCTGCGAGGTCGTGACCCTCCCAACGAATCTCGGGCATATCGGTATCGTCGATAAGCACCTCCTCCATCACATAGCTTGTAGTGTCGAACGTAACCTCCTCCTCGAATGTCCAAGTGTCGCAAGTGATACCGATTGTAGCAGTACCATCAGCAGCGTGCTGGATGGTTACATTAATCTTGTGCCACTGCGCGGGCTTAACATTGTCGATGGTATTGGTCATCACGATGTCCTTTGTAGAGTCCAAATAGCGGCAGTTAAGCGCAAGCTTCAACGAGCTTGTCTCTGCCTCGGGCTGGAAGTAACCACCACGCTCCTCTGTCATAGAGTAAACCAACGAGTTTGCACCAACAGCAACAGTCATAGTTGTAAACTTGGGATCGAGCTGGTCCTTGATGTCAGCAGCATAGGCTACAGTAACCTTGATATTTGAGAGCTTACATACGATAGGCTCCAATTTTGTTGTCTCAAGACGCTTAATCTCGAAATTGCGAGTAGCGCTATATACGGGACGCTCCCATGCTGCGCCCTCCATAGGCTGTGACGATACGCTGATAGTATACTTACCAGCCTGCAAAGCGATAGGCTCGGTAGCTGCAACAACATCAGCATACTTGCTGGTGTATACGGTCTCACCAGCCTCGTCAGTAATAACTACGTCGAAATCGTTGATATCAACACCCTCGGCACGAGTATCCACGGTCTCGGTATCCTCCATTACGGTAGCCTGCAAACCACCAATTGCGAGGTAGCCGATGTTCTCGACGTTATCCTTCTCGCCAGGGTTGTAATCAACCTTATCCTTGCGGCAAGAAGCGAGCGTAAGTGCTGCCAGCACAAATACGCCAATAAATCTTAATAGTGATTTCATATCTCTGTTTATTTATTATTCAGCGATTATTCCTCGGGTGCCCAAGGGTTGAGCTCCTCCTCGATTGTGCGCTCCTCAACAAGCTTGTCGTTAAGCGTAATCTTCAAAGTTGCCTGACCAGCATTCTCTACGTCCATTGTAACACGATAGAGTGTACGAGGTGCGAGATTAGAGAAGGTCTGCTTCATTGTTACTACGGGAGCAGCTGCACCAGACTGGTTAGCCTGCTTTGTTGCTGTACCCGACACCTCGAATGATGTGGGAGCAACGAAGATAGGTTCTGCGGCGTTCTCACCCTCGGTAACATTCTCAAATGTGTTGCCATTTGCAGTTACAACGTTGAATGAGTGACCACCCTCAAAGTACTGATTGAATGCATCAGTAACCTCAACAATAACCAAGGCATTAGCGATGGTTGCCATAACTCTCACCTC
>JAGBTW010000023.1 GCA_017631135.1 Alistipes sp. | reverse complement strand
GTGCTGAACAGCCCTAACTTTTTAATGAGCAATGAGTAATTAGCAATTAGTGGTAATGCATTGGTTCTAACTTTAGAGACCTTAGAGAAAAGGTTTCTTTAGTCTCACAAAAAATGGCGTCAGCCGCAGCCAACGCCCATTACTAATTGCTAATTGCTCACTACTAATTTAATATAGCAGTGCCTCCACCGCCCTGCGACCCTCGTCGCCGAGCGTCACAGAGTACACGTTCACAAAGAGCGCAATATGCTTCTCTATAACATCATCGTCGAGCTCCTGGGCATGCTGCTTGATAAAGTCGCGCGATGCCATGGGGTTGGCAAAGGCGTACTCTATGCTTCGGCGCAACAGAGCTTCAAAGCGCTTGCGCACGTCACCATCCATCTTGCGCGATGCGATGATAGAGCCAAGGGGCAGAGGCAGACCCACGCGCGCCTCCCACTCAAGGCCGAGGTCGGCAACGAGCTCGAGGTTGCGCTTATGGTATACAAACCTACCCTCGTGTATCAGCACTCCGCCATCAAAGTCGCCACGCTCCACAGCCTCGGCAATCTCCGAAAAGAGCATGGGCACGCGCTCCTCAATGTCAGGAAAGAGGGTTTTAACCAATCTATTGGCTGTCGTATGCTCTCCTGGCACGGCGATACGCTTTAGTGGTGCGGTCTCGCCCTTGCGCCTTACGAGCAGCGGACCATTGCCACGACCAAGTGCCGAGCCACTATCCAAGAGCGCATAGCTATCACCCACAGCACCCAATATCGCTGTGCTGCACTTCGTGATGTCATACCTATGCTCCAGGGCTGCGGCATTGAGCTGCTCGATGTCGAGGTAGGTGACATCAATATCGAAGCCATCGAGGTCTATGCGACGGTTTATGATGGCATCGAACATAAAGGTATCATTTGGGCATGGCGAAATAGCCAAGCGCACACTCTTATTCTGCATACTCAAAAGCTTTTAGTTCCCTTGCGAGAGCCTCTAACGCGTCGTCTACGCGCCACTTGTCGAAGCTCTCACCCACACGGTTAGATATGGCACGCACCTCTATAGCACGATAACCCATGGCTTCGGACATGGCAAAGAGCACCGCACCCTCCATGTTCTCCACCTCGGCACCATGCGACACACTCTGCATTGTGTGCACCGTATTTGACCTTACGCCACGCAACGAGGTGCAGGGTCGTGGCTGCGTATAGCTACTGCGGAAGCGCTCGGGGAGCTCCACACACTCCTCGCTCACAACCTCAACAACTTCGCCAATGGATAGGCTGTCGTCATAGCACCCCGCTATGCCCGCGAGCACGACGACATCACCCGCGCCACAGCCCAACGAGGCTATAGTGCGAGCCGTAGCTGCCATGCCCACGCCCGATATTACGATCTTGGCATCGGGACACGCCTTGCGAAAAGGCAACGCCTCCAGCTCTGTGGGAAAGAGATAAATCATAGTTAATATTCTATCAATAGTATCACACTGCGTTGATAATGAACAGTGTTACCTATAATTATAGTATCAAGGGGTAGCCGTGTGGATACCCCTTGATTAAGTTTTTGCACCCAATTTGTTGTCAGAATAGTGCATATACAACGCTCGGCGAATTTCGAGTCGATGGGCTGTACTATAGCGTACTGCCCATTGACGAGATATTTCGTTAGCGGCAGTAGATGCGCTATTTCCACGACTAATTTGTTGTCAGAATAGTGCAGATACAACGCTCGGCGAAATTCGAGTCGATGGGCTGTACTATAGCGTACTGCCCATTGACGAGATATTTCGTTAGCGGCAGTAGATGCGCTGTTATCACAACAAATTATACGATGCCCTCAACGTTACCATCCTCCGCCAGACGTATATTACCCGCCTGTGGAGTCTTGCTCAAGCCAGGCATACGCATGATGTCACCCGCGAGGGCTACAACGAAGCCACTACCTGCGTTAAGCTCGATGTCCTTGATGTTAATCTCGAAGCCATGAACACTGCCGTAGCGCTTTGCATCGGCGCTGAAAGAGAACTGTGTCTTGGCGATACATACGGGGAGGTTACCCATGCCCCACTTCTCCAATAGAGCAATCTCCTTCTGTG
This sequence comes from Alistipes sp., assembly GCA_017631135.1. Taxonomy (GTDB): domain Bacteria; phylum Bacteroidota; class Bacteroidia; order Bacteroidales; family Rikenellaceae; genus Alistipes. The sequence goes on along the minus strand of JAGBTW010000023.1, from coordinate 2,344 downwards.
CGCGGGGACCAAAGACTACGCTACCAGCACCATAGATGTTCTTTGCCACCTTTGTAATCTTCTCCTTGAGGCTATCCTCGAGGTCGTAGGCGTAGTTGATGGGCTGTGAAGGCTCATTCTCGATGAGCTCGACAGCGGCACGCGCCAAGTCAGCAGCGCCAGCACCACCCTCGGCGTATGCGTTGTTAATCACGCAGCGCACGCCAAGCTCGTCGCAGTGCTGCATAACGAGTGCAATCTCGTCGTCTGTATCGCTTGCAAAGCGGTTGAAGCATACGAGGACTGTCTGACCAAACTTCTTGAGGTTTGCGACATGGCGGTCGAGGTTCGCAAAGCCCTGCTTGAGACCCTCGGCATTGGGGAGCTTAATCTCCGCCTCGGGCACACCACCGTGCATCTTGAGTGCAAGCGTAGAGGCAACCAACACTGTGAGGTCGGGCTTCAAGCCAGCCTGACGACACTTGATGTCGAGGAACTTCTCTGCACCGAGGTCAGCACCAAAGCCCGCCTCGGTCACGGTATACTCTGCGTGGCTCATAGCCATCTTCGTAGCAATCACCGAGTTACAGCCGTGCGCGATATTCGCAAAGGGACCACCGTGGATGATTACGGGGTTGTGCTCTGTTGTCTGCACGAGGTTGGGGTTGATGGCATCCTTCAAAAGTGCCACCACAGCGCCTGTCACGCCGAGGTCGTTAACCGTAAATGGGGTGTCGTCATAGCGCACGCCAAGCACGATGCGACCTACACGAGCATAGAGGTCGTCGACGTTACGCGCAAGGCAGAGGATAGCCATAATCTCCGATGCGGGAGTGATGTCGAAGCCTGTCTCTGTGGGTATGCCATTAGCCGAGCCACCAAGACCCGACACGATGTTACGCAACGAGCGGTCGTTCATGTCGAGCACTCTGCGCCACATAACCTTCTTTAATCCCACCTGCTGTGAGCGGTTGTGGTATAGGTAGTTATCCAAGAGCGCAGCGATGAGGTTGTTAGCCGAAGTGATAGCGTGGAAGTCGCCCGTAAAGTGAAGGTTAATATCCTCCGAGGGCAACACCTGTGCATAACCGCCACCTGTAGCACCACCCTTCATACCGAAGCAGGGACCCAACGATGGCTCGCGCAACGCTATGATAGCCTTCTTGCCGATATGGTTAAGACCCATGCCGAGGCCGATGCTCACAGTTGTCTTACCCACACCCGCCTTTGTTGCGGTGATTGCAGTAACGAGGATAAGGTGGTTCTTTGCTACCTTATGCTCATCGATAAGCTTATAGGGCACCTTGGCAATGTACTTACCATAGTTATATACATCATCGTCAGCAATGCCAATATTAGCAGCTACCTCACGAATATTTTTAAGCTCGGTCTCGCGAGCAATTTCGATATCTGTTTTCATCTCTCTATGTTTTTTATTGTTATTATTCTGCCGCAAAGATATATAAAAAAAGCATATTTAATCCCGTAGTTTCATAATATGTTTTTATACCTATATAAGAGAAATCGATACGACCCTCACACAAACAAATATCAAACCTATATATAAGGGCATGCTACCCAACAATGGTTACACATGCCCTCACTATATCAATTGCATTACTACTCCTTGCCGATAACAGCCTCAAGCTCCTCAACAGTGAGAGGCAATAGCTTGTCGCCAATGAAGCGGCTACCTGTCTCTGTAACAAGCACGTCATCCTCGATGCGGATGCCACCGAAGTCGCGATATGTATCAAGCGCAGCGTAGTCTACGATGCCCTCGAACTTACCCTCCGAGCGCATCTTGTCGATAAGAGCGGGGATGAAGTAGATGCCTGGCTCGTCAGACATAACGGTGCCTGGCTCTACGCGCCATGTAGCGCGGTGGATGCATGTTGCAGACTTTGCAGCGCGCTCCGCAACGGTTGAGAAGTCGAATGAGCGCTCACCAATGTTCTCCAAGTCGTGAACATCCATACCCATGCCGTGACCCAAGCCGTGAGGCATGAACATATACAAAGCACCAGCCTCAACAGCCACCTCGGGAGTAGACTTGATGAGACCTACACCCTTAAGACCCTCTGCCAATGACATGTATGCAGCCTTGTGAATCTCGGGATACATAGTACCAGGCTTAATCATATCCTTAACCTGGCTGTGTGCGTTGAGCACGATGTTGTAGATGTCGCGCTGGCGGTCGGTGAACTTACCATTTACGGGGTATGTACGAGTGTGGTCAGAGCAGTAGCCCTCGACAGACTCGCCACCACCATCAACCAACAACAGACGACCCGACTCCAACACACCATCGTGGTTATGGTTGTGCAAAATCTCGCCATGCTGTGTCACGATTGTGGGGAACGAC
>JAGBTW010000195.1 GCA_017631135.1 Alistipes sp. | reverse complement strand
CGGACAATCCCTAATTCGTTAAGTTTGATATGACTACTTGCGAAGGGCAAGTGGCTTAGGAGCATTGAGTGAAGATGTTGACATTGCATCGCTAACATCCTGAGCAGCAACCTTGCCTGTCCACTCGCCAGTAACCTTGTTGCCACCATCGTCTGTAAGGTCGAATACGAAGCGGTAGTTACCATTGCCCGCATCCTCAACTGTCACAGTACCATTTGATATAGGTGCAGTCTCTGATGAGTAGCCCTCTGCATCTGGTGTCAAGTCGCCATACCATGTAAAGAGAATGCTACCAGCATAGTTTACAATACCCGAGACCCTGGTGTGGTCTGCAACGTCGAGCGATACGTTGTAAGTACCTGTTGGGAATGTTGAGCGTGAGCCACCAGTCTCGACGATAAACTCAGTGGTGACCATATCGCCGTAGCCATCAGGATACTCATCGTTTGTGGCGTAGATCATCAACATCCAGTTGTCGAAGCCAGGCTTCATAATCTCACCGAGGCAGAATGCGCTACCCATAGCACCCTCAGGGAAGTTGTATGTGTGGTCAGCATCGAGTGTTGTCCAAGGACGTGGCGACATACTCTCGTCATTGTCGTTGAAGTTGCCAAATAGCATCTCTCCATCGAAGCTCAACGAGAGATTAACACCGTTGTCGGTTACAAAGTTCATAACAATCTTTGTGTTCTGGCCACTGTTCTCAACTGTAAAGCTACCATCGGTAACAAGGCCCACCTTCTTAACCTGGCCATTCTCGATATACTGCAAATATGTGCCTGTGAAGTATTTGTCGCCGAAGTAGTCGGTAATAGCACCCATATCGAAGCGATATGGCAAAGAGTAGATAGTATCGAGAACTGACTCTGTGATAAGACACTCGCCCGATGCCACAGGGATGTACTCTGCATTGTAGTCCTCAGCCTTAGGCATAAACACACGGCTTAGGTGGAGGTAGTAGCCACGCTGCAATGAGCCATTCTCGTCGAATGTGCCATCAAACATTTCGATACCCAAATCGTCGCAGAATGGGTAGAACCAGCTGCCCCAGTAGCGCACCTGTGCCTCATCGAAGTCGACAGTAACATCCTCCTCGAAGAACTCGTATGACGATGTACCACCCTGTACAAACTGGATTGAGCCAGTGTAGCGTGCCGAGAACTCCATATCGCTAAGAAGCATAAGTGTGCCCTCGACGGTGATTGTATATGTAGCAGCTGTGCGCTCAACGGTAACTGTGCCAATGATAGGTGTTGAGACAACCTCGCCACCCTCAACAACGATATCTACATACGAGTTAACGGGATTATACGTAAATGGAGAGTAGTCGGTGTTTGGCTCGTAGACGCCATTTGGCAACACGGGGTTAAGTGGATCGCTATCCTCCTCGTTGTAGAGGTCGATGAATACCTGAACATCACCCTCCCAGCCAAGCTCTGTGGTGTTACCGAAGGTAAATTCATAGTTGCCAGCCAAGGCGTCGTTATCGTTGCGATAAACTGCCGAGATGAACTGGTTAAGCTCGTAACCATCGAATGGCTGCTCTGGCTCAGCAAGGGTTGTAAATGTCTCCTTTGCAATGGCCTGCTTCGAGCCGTTGATGGCCAAAGCGTAGAGCGTATACTCTGTGTCAATCTGAAGACCTGTTACGGTGTTTGCCTCGTTAGTAATCTTTACGCCCTCGCTCTTGATTGTCTCCGCAGTAGCCTCTGCAGTGCCCTCGGCGCAGTAGTAGTATGCCTGCTCAGCGTCGGTTGTAGTTATTGTGAAGTCAACCTCTGTTGTGCGTACATCGTTAACCTCGAGCTTAATGGTTGGAGTCTTAGTGTCGTCTGTAGGTGTTACAGGTGTATCCTGTTTACACGATGTAACAAGCATAGATAGGGCAGCAACTGCCAATGCTGATATGTTAAAAATTCTTCTCATTGTGTATTAAAGTTTTAAGTTAATTACTGAACCTTTATCTCACCACTCCATTTCATATAGAATGGCTTTGTCTCGCCACCATTCTCCATTGTGGCATTGACAGTGATTGTGTGTGTGTCACCCTCAGCGACAACATCCATCTCGATAGCTGTAAACTTCCAAGTTTTGTATGATGGACGGTATGTCACAAAGTCGGTGTATGAGAGGTTAAACTGCTCGGTTGTATATGTTCCCGTTGGAAGTAGGGCATTGCCATTGTCACAAGTTGCAGGGTCGAGCATAAGGTCGAAGCGGAACTCGCCACCATCATTGTCGGTAAACTTAATATAGTACTCGCCAGCTACGACGTTGCCTGTGTAGCGTGTTGGTTGGATTGACTCATTCACCTCGAAGATGTGAGCACCCTCGGGAGCACCCTCAACAATCTCAGGAAGCTCGATGCCAGAGATAAGGCCCTCGTAGCTCAAAGCTACAGAGTTACCATCCTCGAAGTAGAGCATACCACTTATCTGGTAATAGACTTCTCGAGTCTCCTCGTTAGGCATAGCCCTAACATTAAGGCCGCCACTGCTAAATGTTGAGCCAACGGTATCGGTAGGGTTGAACAAGAAGCGTGTGTAGGCACTGCTAATCTCGCCACCATTCATACCTGCAAGTGAATAATCTCCCGATGGTAGGTAGCCGAGCTCCTCGGTAGTGTAGAAGTCTACATAGAGCGTATAGCCCTGCTTCTCATCAACAAATGTGAGGAAGAAGTTTTTACTGCTATATGAGTATGAACTTGCGTTAAGACCTTCAGTTAGATTATAGACGATGGTATTCTTTGTGGTTGTAAATGTCAATACATCAGCCATCACAACGCTCTCGTCAAGGCCCTTAGCTGCAACATAGACCTCGTAGGCAGTCTCCTCGCTTAGGCCCTCAATCTTCACGTTGCCACTCTCTACGGCTGTGCCATTCTTCAATACCTGCTCAGCAGTAACATCACGTGAGCCAGCCTTGATGCAGACATACTTGACCTCTGCAACACTCTCTGCCGAGAGAGTGAATACTGCATAGTCGTAGCCAATATCCTCAGTAAGAGTTGCTGTGAGCGTAGGTGCAGGGAGTGTAGTAGTAAATGTCTGGCTATCTACGACGGTACCACCCTCGCCCTCAGCTGCAACGACAATCTCATACTCCTTGCCAGAAGCGAGGTCTGTAACCTCAACCTCAATAGTAGTATTAGCCTCGATATCGATGCCCTCTTCCAATACCTCCTCTGCTGAAGTAGGCTCATCGTCACTTATGCCAGAGATGTCGTAGACGGAGTACTTAACATTTGTTGCGTTAGTTGTTGTAACAGTGAACTTTGCCGATGTGTCGCCAATCTCACCCATAGATATCTCGATTGTAGGCTCCTGAACCGCCTTAGCATCCTCAGTCTCTGCCTCCTGGTAGGCATAAACCACATCTGTACTATTCTGCGCAACAACGTGAAGGGTGTACTTGGTTGCAGGTGTAAGCT
>JAGBTW010000194.1 GCA_017631135.1 Alistipes sp. | reverse complement strand
GTTGGCATCATACGCTGGCGCGAGGCGGGCAAGGTATACCGCATAAAGGAGGATTTGGCGCTATGCTACTCTATGACTGACTCACTATACCGCGCCATCGAGCCCTATATAATAATAGGTAAGGAGTATCAATTTCCCTCAAATGAGAGCATCTATGAGGAGCACGCACGCCCCGCAGTGCGCGAGGCAGAGGTGGAGCTCGCGCCTTTCATGCTCGACAGCGTAGGCGTGGAGGCTCTGCGACGTATGGGCTTCACGGCGCGACAAGCCGAGCTCGTCATCCGCTACCGCGACATGATTGGTGGCTACCGCACATTCGAGGAGTTCGAGGAGTGCTATGCCGTAGACTCCGCAATGGCAGCACGACTGCGCCCATACATCATCTTTCCGCCACGCGACACCGCCACAACAACCCTTCGCGACGAGCGCATAGAGTTTCCCATCGACATCAATAGCGCCGACTCTGCACTGCTTTGTAGGGTCGCGGGCATAGGTGCAAAAAGCGCGTCGCACATACTCTATTACCGCGAATTGCTGGGTGGATACCACTCTGTTAGCCAAATTTCGGAGCTAAAAGTGGTTACAGATGAAAATTTTCAAAGAATTTTACCACAAATTTGGTGTGATAGTGCTAAAATTAAAAAAATAAATATTAACTTTGCGACCTCAAACGAGTTGCAGGTTCACCCATATATATCGAACCGCATGCTCAAGAGCATTATTAACAACAGAGAATTGAAAGGAGGTTGGAGTAATTTAGAAGAGATGATTGAAGATGACATATTTTCAACGGAGGAGGCAATGCGTATTGCACCCTATCTCGACTTTAGTGTCTCGCAGTAGCCACACGGCTTGCGAGGACAACCACCGAGTAGATAGTTGTGAATGTAGAGCCCGAGGTTGCAAGGCAATCGGAGGCAACGTTGAGCGGTTGGCAAACCATAAAACATGCGGGGAGGGTCGACCCTATAGTGACTCGGGAGCGGGCACGCCCATAAATATGCCCACAATAAAAACAGAGTATAACTAAAAAAAAGTATAAGATTATGATTATCATGCCCGTTAAGGAGGGAGAGAACATCGAGCGCGCCCTCAAGAAGTTTAAGAGAAAGTATGAGCGTACAGGCGTTTTGAAGGAGCTTCGTCGTCGTCAGTACTTCACAAAGCCCTCAATCGCAAAGCGTGAGGCTATGCAGCGCGCAATCTACGTTGAGCACACATACCGTCAGGAGGAGTAATCCCCGCTCAACCAAAGAAAAACAGAGACCATTCACCCGAATGGCCTCTGTTTTTTTTTTGTTTATAGCAAAAGGCTTTTACCTTGTGGATAGCTGGATGAGGGCTTGGCTTTCGAGGGCGGTGGTGGGGGTGATGCCGTGTTGTGACCACTGCTTCGTGTAGCGGTTGTCCTCGGCGGGGAGGGCTTGAAGGAGGGCGAGGCTACGCGCGAGGTAGTCGTGCTGACCTATGGTGCGACCATAGGTGTAGATGATGGGGGCGACGAAGTTGATGCCAAGTATTGTGCGACGTGTGACGCCCATGCGGGGTGCGAGAGGCTCGGCGCCACCAATATGGTTGCACCAGAAATCGGAGAGTTGTGCGCCAAACATGCCCTTAAGGCTCTCGGGTGTGGATGATGAGAGAATGTTGGACATGGTTATAGTGCCACTATGCAAGAGGGCAGAGAGCTGTGCGAGGTGCAGCAGCGGGTGCTGGTATGGCGTGATGCAATCTACGCTCCATGCCGAGGCCTTTAGTGGCGTGATGTTATATTTCGCCGCGAGGTGCATAAACTCTTGGCGCAGCATCTTGGCGTAGTCGCTCTCGCCACACTCGTCGAGCAGTCCCGAAGCGCCTATAATGAGCGCCTCAACGCCACGCAGCGTGCCGCACTCGCGCATGATGATGCTATAGGGTACGATGCGCGCGAGGTTTTCGGCTACCACCCTATTGCGCTTTGAGACGAGGTATCGCAGCAAGAGGCGGTATATGGTCTGTGCCCAGTCGCCCTGCGTAGCCTTGTGCATAGCCTCTATGTCGTGCCCCTTACGCTCAAGGCGCTCGATGCACAACTGCTTCATAAGCTGACTACGCTCATTGCCACTTAATGCTGTGATGTCCACGTTTGTCATATACAATATCCGTCTTCGATGTAATTGTTACGGTTATAGTAAGTTAAGCTCCAAGAGTGCCTCTTCGCTCATCATAGACTTGTCCCATTGGGGCTCGAAGGTGAGGGTAATGTTTACCTTCTCTACGCCCTGCACCTTGCTCACCTCGCGGTGAATGTCTGCAAGGAGCATGTCTGCCATGGGGCAGTTGGGTGCTGTGAGGGTCATGATGATGTCTGCAGTGCCCGAGGGCTCGAAGTTAATCTCGTAGATAAGGCCGAGGTCGTAGATGTTTACGGGTATCTCGGGGTCGTATATATTCTTGAGCGTGAGAACGATGTTTTTCTCGACGTTCAAAATCTCCTCTGGTGTCATTATTTCGCTGTCTTTGTATAAATTAGTGCATCAAGTTTCATCTGCTGTATCATCGCACGCAAGCCATTGCTTCGCGTGGGTGACAGGTTCTCGCCAAGGCCTATGGCATCGACAAAGTAGAGGTCTATGTTGGCAGCTTCGTGTGGCGTGCGACCATCCATCACCCTTATGAGCAGTGCTATTATACCCTTGGTGATTATGGCGTCGCTATCTGCCGTGTAGCGCATCTTGCCATCCTCAAGCTCGGCGCTCACCCACACGCGCGACTGGCAACCCTCAATGAGGTACTTGTCTGTGCGCTTTGCGGGGTCTATCGCGGGCAGAGAGTCCGCAAGGCTTATGAGGTAGTCGTACTTGTCGAGCCAGTCGTCGAACATCGAGAACTCCTCGACTATAGCATCTTGTATTGCGTCGTTTGTCATGATATGTAAGTTTATTATTTATCCAATTCTACTATTGGGCGCGCGGAGCATGCCCAGGGGCTCTCTATGCCCATAATCTTTGCTACGGTAGGCACCACTTCGACGATGCTCACCTTGCGGTCTATGCGCTGGGGCGCAATGCCCGCACCCGCGATGATGAGAGGCACGCTGCGGTCGTAGCGATAACCCGCATGCGATGTCGAGCGGTAGTCGGTGCTCTCGACTATCCAGCCAGGCAAAAAGTCGATGATTACATCGCCCGAGCGTGTGGCATGGAACGACTGCTGCACAAGGCGCATGCGTCCATCGCCGAAGCTGGTGTTGCGCAGCGCAGTTGCCGATATGGCGCTCGACACACCTCGCAGCTGCAGGATAAACGTAGCCACCTCCTCCTGTATTGCTGCTATGGCGAGCTTCTTCTCGTTGAGCAGCTCGTGGTTCAGGTATAGCGCGTTGTTGGCAAAGCCCAAGACGTAGTTTCCAGATCCGTAGCGCGCACCGAGGAAGGCATTTACGATGACCTCCATCTGGCGGTTGTTGAAGCGCTCGCGCGTTGTGCCACCCTGGGGATTAAAGGATGGCGATGTGCCGTGGTCCGACGTGAGCACCACGATAACATGGCGCTGGCTACCCACCTGTGCGTAGATGTAGGAGAGAAACTCGGCAAGGTCGGCATCGAGGCGGTAGAGCATATCCTCGTACTCTATGGACTCGGGACCATACACCTCGGCAATGTAGCGCGGTGTGTCGAGGTAGATGTTGAGCACATCAGGAGCAGTGTCACTACCTAACTGCTCCTGCGCCACGACCTGTGAGGCGAACTCAAGGAGCATGGTGTTGCCCGCGGGGGTGTAACACATCTGTCCGTATGCCGTGTCGTCAAGCGTGAGACTAACATCACTCAAAAGCTTTGTGCTCTTGCCCTTTATGTCTTCGACCACAGCCACCTCGTCGTTAATGTAGTTGACAATATTACCCTTGGGTGTCCAGCGACCAAGACGATAGAAGCTGTTTGTGCCCTCGCTATTGTAGCGCTCCACCCACTTGGGTAGTTCGTGAGCGTAGGCGGTGGATGTTGTCCAATATGTCTTGTTGCGCTCCACCCAATAGGCTGTGCCTTGCTTGCCATTGAGCACTATCGCCGTTGTGGGGTCTATGGCCACTGTCACCTGCTTGCTTTGGCTGTTGCTCATAAGGAGCATGTCGCCAAGCGTTGGGGCGTGCAGGCGGTGTGGCGAGCAGCTCACCGAGCCTGTGCTGAAGGGTACGGGGTGCGCCTTACGGTCGGCGATGATGTTCTCTCGCGTGCCATCCACATGGTTCCACCAGCTGCTGCCGATGACGCCATGCACAGAGGGCTGTGCTCCCGTAGCGAGGGTCGCAAGTCCCGCCTCGGTAGAGGTTAGCGCATAGTCATACTCGGCATCGGTGAAGGTAACGCCCTCACGCATGAGGCGCTTGAAGCCACCCTCGCCAAAGCCATCCTCGTAGCGCTCGAGGTCGTTGGCACGCATAGCTCCAACGACGATGTTTACGACCAAACGCGGTTTTATTGTCTCTGCCTTTGCAACGCTATGTGTGGCAACAACCATGCATAGTGCAAATAGGCTACATATAAGGTATCTCATAAATGTTCAAAATAAGCGTGCAAAGTTACTCATTTATCCCTAACATACACTCAAAAAACTCTTTTTCTTTCGATAAATCTACATATTCGAGCGCTGCTATCTCCTTGAGCTGTGCACGACAGAAGTTTTTGTAGCCCTCGCCACTGGGGTTAAAAGCTCTGTGCTCCGCCGCCGCGACCACCTTGCTGATGCGCTGCATGGTGCTTCGTGCCGTCGTGGAGAGTGCAGCATCGAAGAATTTTTCGGTTATGTAGTCCACAGCCTGACCCGTGGGGTGCACCATGTCGGGCTCATAGAAGCGATAGTCGCGTAGGTCGTCAAGCATTATCTCGTAGGCGGGGAAGTAGTCCACGCCAGAGTCGTACATTGCACACACCTCGTTCACCGCAACGCGCAGTATAGCCTTGCTCAACGAGTTATCCTCCATACCCTCGCCCATGTGGCGCACAGGGCTAACGGTGAATAGCACGCGACCGTTAATGCGCTCTATTGCTCTTTGCAGAGCCTCGACAACCTCTGCCACGCTCATTAGCCTACGCTCGAAGAGTGCCGAGGGTTGCTTGTGGCAGTTGGCAACAACCCTCTGCGAGTCGCGATGCACATAGCACCATGCCGTGCCGAGGGTTATAATCACAAGGTCGCTACCCAAGAGGTGGTGACCACCCTCAACAAGTGCACGCTGCATCAGCTGCATAGCCTCCTCTGCCGTAGCTCCCGACACCGCAGAGTGAAAGTCGTAGTTCACATAGCGACCATCAAGCTTTATCATCATATCTCGGTCAACGACACACCTACCCTCGTAGCTGTCGGTCATCATCTCCACAGCCTGGGCGATGCTCGCGGGGTTGAAGAGTATACCCGTGGGCGATGCCACGACATTGAACTTATGCCTACGCAAACGCTCGGCGATGTTAGTTGCAAAGCACGAGCCTATACATGTAATCTTATCGGTGTAGTCTATGGGTTTTTGCCACGGAGCAACCTCTATCTCGGTGCGAAACTTCATAATGGTGCGATTTTAGGGCAAAGATACACAAACAACCGAAAAAAAACCTATCTTTGCACTATAATTTGTTAACAACCTAATTAGAATAAATACGTTACTATGAAAAAGAATATCGTTTCGTCGTTCGATGTTGACCATCGCACGCTCGACGCAGGACTATACCTGCGCTCCGTATACACCATCAACGAGGAGTTCGCTGTGCGCTCGTGGGACCTACGCTTCCGTGCACCCATGGCTCATGCACCCCTCGGCTCGGGCGAGGTGTACACCATCGAGCACCTCATGGCTTACTACTTGCGCCTCGATGAGAAGATAGGCTCGTCTATCGTGTCGTTCTGCCCTATGGGCTGCAAGACAGGCTTCTACCTCTCTACGATGCAGAATGTCGAGGCGGAGGATATACGCATGGCCCTTGCGAAGGTCTACAAGGAGGTGTTCCCTCTTAAGTCGGCAGCCGATGTTGTTGGTCTAAACGAGATACAGTGTGGCAACCCAGGCTTGTATGCCATCGACACTACTAATGCCGCTATGGCAGAGTATATGCGCGTGCTGTTCACCGCCGACGAGGCTGCCAAGCTTGGCATTGCAAGTGTTTACGAAAAGTGGTGGTAGGCCTATGCGAGTTCTTATCTGCGCACCCACATCGCGCGAGTACCGCGCCATGCGCTACGCTCTGGACAAGGCCACAAACCTCACCCACAGCTACGACCTCGTGGAGGTGGGCATAGGCAAGGCTCTATCATCATCGGGTCTCTCGCGTGCCCTCACGCTTGCCGAGATTAAAGGCGTACGCTACGACCTTATCGCCGTCATTGGCTTTGCTGCCGCAGCCCTTGGTCGCAAGCAGGGCGACATCGTCATGCCCTCGCGCGCCATACACCACGACGCCATCATCCCCGAGGGCTTCTGCCCCGAGATTACCGACCCCCGCAAGCTCTGCGGCACAGATGCCGAGACAGTCTTTACGGGCGACTCGTTTGTTAATGCCGACATCATCCGCGAGATAAAGACGCGCTTCGGCGTCGAGTGCGGCCTCTTCGATATGGAGATTGCCGCCATCTGCCAGGTTGCCGAGCTCTACGACAACCTCCCCGTGTTGGCCATCAAGTACGTTTCGGATGTCCCCGAGGAGGGTCACTCCGAGAAGTCCTACGACGAATTCGCCGACGCCCACTCCGACTTCACCGAGCTACTTATGAGAATAGATAGGTACAAAGAGTAGTAAGGAGTAGACGAGAGAGTAGAGAAGTTAGAGAAGTTAGGGAAGTTAGGGAGTTTAGAGAATTTAGTGATTGGTTATAGCCACGCTAAATTCCTTAAATTCCCTAATTTCATTAAATTCCGTAATATCCATATTTCGCAACTATCATTAGCGTGAGACCAAATTTGTTGTCAGAAGAGGTTAGGCTTGGTCTCGACATGAAAAAGCCGTCGATGAGTTCATCAAATTTGTCGTCAGAGTGGTGCTGATGTGGTGCTGACATGAAGAAAGCCCGGATGGGTAGTACTTGACGTACGTCCCATTCGGGCTTTTGATTGAAGCGCCGCAGATGCGCCACTATCACGACAAATTATCGGCCGGATTCGGCAATCTTATGACGAATATTATTATTTAGGTCATCTGACTTGAGCAACTCCTCAAGTGTGATGTGCATACGGTAGCGCCAGTAGTGGCGTGAGTTTGCAGGCACGTTGATGCGCTCGTCGTGGGGGTTCTCGCGGCGGAGGTTGCCATCCATAGCAATCCAATCCTGGAGAGGAAGAACGGTGAGCATTGCGGGTGACTTGAGGTGCATAGATACCACCTGCTCGCAGATCCATGGCTCGCAGATGTAGGGAGCCTCGCCCCATGCGCCAAGAACGTGGTTATAGAAGCGCTGTGTAACACCTCGATCCTCCTCCCACCATGCACGAAGTGGGTTCATATCGTGAGTACCTGTTGTACAGATTGAGAGGTATGGGTAGTCGTATGTTGAGCCGAACTCCACCTTGGGGTCTTTGGGCATGCGCTGAATCTCGAGCGAGAGAATCTGCTCGCCCGACATAACTGAAGGTACGCAGTCGGGAATCATGCCGAGGTCCTCGCCACACACGAGCATGCCTGTAGCCTCGGTGAGAGGTGGCAACTTCTTGAGTGCCTCCCACTTCCAGAAGTCGTTATGACGACGGTAGAAGAAGTCGTTGTATAGGCGGTTGTAAGCCTCCTTTTGGTCATCCGAGAGCCAGCGGTAGCAGTCGGTGTTGTATGCCGAGATGCGGGGGTGGTAGTGACCGAGCTTAATCTTATCCTCCACGAAGAGCATATTGTCGGTCTCAGCGATATTGCCCGCGTGCCAATACTCGAAGTTGAAGCCGTAGCCACGAATCTCGTCTACGCTATAGGGCAATGCGGGGTTGAAGCGACCAAGAAGTGCGTTCACGGCGTTGAGAGGTATCTCCCAGATGCGGAAGAAGCCCAAGATGTGGTCGATGCGGTATGCGTCGAAGTACTCCGCCATCTTCACGAAGCGTGCCTTCCACCAAGCGTAGCCATCCTCGGCCATCTTTGCCCAGTTGTATGTGGGGAAGCCCCAGTTCTGACCCATGACAGAGAAGTCATCGGGTGGTGCACCCGCTGATGAGTCCATGTTGAAGAGCTCGGGGTATACCCACGCATCCACACTTGTGCGAGAGATACCAATTGGAATATCACCCTTCAAGACTACGCCCTTTGAGTGAGCATAGTCGCGCACCTCACGCAACTGCTTCGAGAGGTGATACTGCACGAAGTAGTGGAAAGCCACAGCCTCGGGGTTCTCCTTCTCATATTTTGACGCCTTCGCCTTTGTGTACTTTGCCATAGCACCCCACTTCGAGAAGTCGGGCGTGTGCTTTGCGTCGCGCAATGCCGAGAATACAGCATAGGGGCGCAACCACTCCTCGTTAGCTGCGAGGAATGCCTTAAACTCCTTCGATGCGAGGGTCTTCTTGCCATCCTGGGCAAAGACAAGGCGTAGATACTCATTCTTGGCGTTGTTCACGCGCTCGTAGTCCACATTGGGCAGCGTGTTAAGCTCCTTGCCGAGGGCGTCAAAACGTGCCATAGCCTCCTTATCCTTGAGCTCGCCGACGAGAGGCAAGTGCAAAAATTGTGGGTGGAGGGCGAAGGTAGAGTTAGCGTTATAAGGGTATGAGTCCTCCCATGTGCCGAACATTGTGGTGTCGTTGATGGGCAAAATCTGAATTATAGACTGACCCGTAGCTGCTGCCCAGTCAACCATAAGGCGGAGGTCGTTGAACTCACCCACACCGAAGCTCGAGTTAGAGCGGAGCGAGAATACGGGGATAGCAACACCCGCGCCACGCCATGGAGCCATGTCGAAGTGGGGGCGCAAGCCCTCAACAACGAGTGCCTCACCAGCATTCACCGTCTCGCCGAAGTAGTAGTTGTCGCCAGACTGCCATGCTACAGGCTCACCCGAGGCGCTATCGACGATGACAAACTTATATGCAAAGCCCGCCTTGGGAGCCTTGAAGCGCGCACTCCAGATGGGTGCATAGGCATCATTCATCTCTACACCCTTCTTAACATCCCAGTTGCCGAGTGCCTTGCCGTCACCCACGAGTACCACGCGCTGCGAGGGGCGCACAACAGCTATATCAGCACGCATGGTGATGTAACCCTCTGCTGCGGGCTGTGCCTTCTTTGCCTTTTCGCGACGGAACACGCCATCGGTGAACATTGACGAGTGGAACGAACGGTCGAAGGGCATGTCGTGCCAGCGGTCGAGGACACGCACAGCCGCAGCCTTCTTATCTATTGCGAGGCGGTGCCACTTACCACCCCACTCCTTGCGCAACACGCTATCACCATAACGCACCTCGTAGCGGTATGCGAGCTCTGCGACATCTGCCAACTTGAGCGATGCCTCCCAGCGACCCTCACCCACATAGTGCATGGGGTAGCTCTTCTCGCGTCCCGAATCAACAACAACATGCAGCTCCTCGCCGTATGCTGTCATATAATCCAATCTTAAATTGAGTGTCATAACTGTTTATGTTTTAGTAGATTAATTTTTCGATTACAATAGAGCCTCGCGCAACTCCGCACAGCTCTCCTCGGGCTTGCGTGCGTTAAAGTGATAGCCACACCACCCTAAAGCCTTTGCTGCCTCGACATTCTCCTTGCGGTCGTCGACGAAGAGTGTTTCGGCGGGATTAAGTCCATAGCGCTCGGTGAGTGTAGTGTATATTGCGGGGTCGGGCTTCACGATGTGCTCCTCGCACGACACAACCTCGCCAATGAAGTTGGCGTATACCTCCTGCTGGCGCAGAAACTCGATGAACTCCTTCGACATGTTTGACAACACATAGAGGTTGTATCCCCTCGCCTTGAGAGCCTCGATAAGACTCTTTGTCGCGGGTATAGCCTCTTGGGTTATTATCGAGCGATGTAGGTTAGACGCAGCAAGCTCCTTGTCGCACTGGTTATACTCGGCGAGCGAGTCGATAACCTCGTCGTAGGTCACCACACCACGGTCATACTCCTCCCAAAACTCGGGCATCTTGGGTAGCATGATATACGAGAAAAACTCTATAAATTCGGGTTCAAACTTCCTTGGGTCGCGCGCAAAGACCACACCGCCCAAGTCGAAAACTATATTCTTAACATTTTCCATAACCACAAATTTATGAATTTTCAGCGAGATATGCAAGCCTACACTCCATTTTTTTACCGAATGGTAAATTATGCAAGATGAGTGGCGAGGAAAAATGAGAGCGTTCAAGCGTATAAAGGGTCTAAAATGTTCAAAAGGGTTCAAAAGGGAGATACCCTTTCAAACCCTTTTTAACCTTAAAAATCACACTCTCTATCCTTACACCTTCTCCTGATTTACGCACT
>JAGBTW010000193.1 GCA_017631135.1 Alistipes sp. | reverse complement strand
CGCATCTCCTCGTCGCGGTCTCTGCCGAGCAGCGCCTCGATAAGGTTTATGCGGCGCAACACCTCGTAGGCGTCGCACTCCACCCTAACGACCACGGCTCGGTTGACAAACTCCCTATCGGCCGTAAAGCCGTATGCCTCGCTGCGATACTCCTTCGATGTGCGCACCACCTCGCCCACGCTGTTAGCGATGATGGCGATGGCGCGCTCGACAATCGCGGCAGCATCCTCGGCATTAGAGCCCAAAAGTAGTGTAACCTCCGTAGCCATCGTTATAGTCTATTTATCTGCTTCGACACCGCGAGTGCGAAGTGCGTAAATACTATGCGTGGTGAGCCATTCTGCTGTATCTGCAACATGGCGCGCTCAATCTCCTCGACCAAAATCTCGATGTTCTGGTTGCCGATGTAGGGGGCAAAGTTGCGGCAGAACTTGAGCTCCTCGCCCCATAGGTAGCTTATCGAGCCAAGACCCGCATGCAGCATGTATGCCTCGCGCAGAAGGCGCACGCTGTGCACAAAGAATTGGCGCTGTCCCTCGCGTGTGAGTGCTGCGACATCGTCTGCCCACTCAAAGAGCTCGAGGTGCTTGTCGTTGTATGACAGGCGCATGAGTCGTGTGAAGAGCTCGAACGACTGCGCGCGCGCCTCGTCCGTAGCGCCATTTATCAGCTCGCGCATCTCCAATATCGAGCCACCCGCAAGGCGTGCCATGTTGAGAGCCACCTCGTCGCCCTTACCCGCGGCGCGTGCTATATCCACAAGTGCGGGTATCTCGATGCGACCAACTGACACCTCTTGTGTGCGCGAGGTGATGGTGGCGAGCAGCTGCTCGGGGCGTTCCGAGACAAGGATAAAGAGCGTCTTCTCCCATGGCTCCTCGAGGATTTTGAGTATCTTGTTTGCTGCCTCCTGGTTCATAGCCTCGGGCAGCCACACTATCATCGCCTTATACTCCGCAGAGTAGCTCTTGAACGATAGCTTCTTAATTATCTCCTCCGACTCCTTGGCTGTGATGAGTCCCTTCATCGTTTTGCCGAGGTCAAGTTTTGCGTACCACTCGTCAGCCGAGAATATACCCTCCTTCTCGCGCCATGCCTCGCGCCATGTGTCAATGAACATGTCACTGATTATCGCCTCGCCACTCTTCTTCTCGCGCTTGTTGACGGGAAAGACGAAGTGCAGGTCGGGGTGTGCCATAGCTGCCACCTGGCGGCATGAGGGGCACTTGCCACACGAGTCACCATCGTGGCGGTTGGGGCAGAAGAGATACTGCACATAAGCCAAGGCGAGGGGTAGCGTGCCGTAGCCCGCCAGACCTGTGAATAGCTGTGCATGACTCACGCGCCCCGCATCTATCTGTGCTGCGAGGCGACGCTTGAGGTCGCTGTGTCCTATGATATCCGAAAATCTCATCGTATAAACTTTCCAATTATGGCTCTTGTAAGCCCCTTGATGTCAATCTTCTCGCGCCATGCGGCGTATGCCACGGCTACGGTGAATAGCACGATGTTGAGGCATGTGTGTGGCGTTGTGCCAAGCCCCGCCAAGGCGTACTCCGATACGCAATATATGACTACCGCCACAGCGAAATACTCGCCTATGCGCTTAAGGTCGTAGGGTATGGGGTAGTGTCTCTTGCATAGCGTGTAGCTCCACACCACCATCGCCGCCTCGGCAACAAGGCGCACCCATGCAGCACCACGGTAGCCCATCTTCGGCACAAGCACGAAGCTCAATGCCAGCGTCACGCCAAGACCGAGGAAGGTGACGTATGCTGCATATTTGGTCTTCTCCTCGCGCTTATACCAAAACGAGAGGTTGAACCATATTCCCGCAAGCACATTTGCTGCCAAGACGAGGGGCAGGATGTCTATGCCCTCGCGGAAGTCGCTACCGACGATAAGCGCAAAGAGGTCTCTAAAGAGCACTATGCCAAGGAAGATGACCATCGATGCCATGACGAAGTACTTCATCGATGCGGCATTGGCCTCCTTGAACTCCTCCTTCTTGAAGCTCGACAGGAAGAATGGCTCGGCAGCCAAGCGATACATCTGTGTGAAGAGGGTCATGACAACGGCAATCTTCACTATAGCACCATATATGCCGAGGTCTGCCATCGCCATCTCCTCGCCTCCAGGGGTGAGGTATTTAATCATCTGACGGTCGACAAACTCGTTCGCTGTGCCCGCAATGCCGCTAATCAAAAGTGGCAGCGAGTAGACAAATATCTTGCGCAATAGAGCACCATCTATGCGTGGTAGAACGCCATTTGCTGTGGGTAGCAGCGCCAAGAGTGTTATGACGCTTGCTCCGAGGTTGGCAATAAGCACCCAGCCGATGCCGAACGCCGTGTCGTACAACCCCGCAACGCCAAAGCCTATAGCCATGCCGATGTTGAGCAACATGCTCATCGCCTTTAAGAGCACGAAGCGCATCGCCTTGCCCTGCTCTCTCAATCGCGAGAAGGGTATGATAGACCACACGTCGACCATCACGATGGCTGCCACGATGGTCACATACTCGGGGTGTGCAACATAGACCTTGCCCATAACCTCCGAGATGGGCATCTGCAGCAACCACACCACGCCAAAGAACAGTGTTGCTGCGAGCGATGTGATACCCCATGTCGTTGCAAACACTTTGCACTTGCTCTGCGCCACATCGCCACCCTCCTCCTCGGCTTTGGTCGTAAAGCGGAAGTAGCTCGACTCCATGCCCATCGACAGGATTACCAATGCAAAGGGTATAAGTGCGTATATATCAGTGATTATGCCATACTCGCCCTGCGTGAATATGCGGGTGTAGTAAGGTGTAAGCAGATAGTTCAAAAACCTTACGACTATCGTGCTAATACCATATATGGCAGTCTGTTTAGCTAATTTCTCTAACATTGTCTTTTCGTGCGCACGCGATATATGTGTGCGCATAATCGCACAAAGATAGTATAAATATCCCGATTCAACAAGAACAAAGCCGTATAAAAGGGTTATTTTGTCGTTCTTTGCTGAGATAACAGTGCATCTACTGCCGCTAACGAATTATCTCTGCAATGGGCAGTACGCCATAGTACAGCCCATCGCCTCGAAATTCGCCGAGCGTTGTATCTGCACTATTCTCTCAACAAAGTTCTTTACTTGTGTTTTGATTAGGGAGATTAAGGAATTTAGGGAGATTAAGGAATTTAGTAAACTCGCGAATTTCGCTAAACTCATTAATCTCCTTAAATTTCCTAACAAAAAAAAACGAGGCGTTGAACCTCGTCTTTTAAGTCTATAACCTATCGAGTGAGCGGTGGATAATCTCGCAGCACTCCTCAATCTCGGACTCCGAAATTGTGAGTGGCGGTGAGATGCGGAAAGCCGTGTCGCAGTACAAGAACCAGTCGCTCATGATGCCCTCCTCCTTGAAGATCTCCATAAGGCGGTAGAGGTACTCCGACTTGCCAAGCTCTACGGCAAGCAAAAGTCCCGAGCGACGAATTTCCAACACTCGAGGATGCTTCGTCATGCGTTCCTCAAACATTGCACCCTTACGCTCGACACTCTCGACAATATTGTTATTTGTGAGGTAGTTAAGCGCAGCAAGACCCGCGGCACAACATACGGGATGACCGCCAAATGTTGTGATGTGACCCAAGCATGGGTTGTGTGTGAAACTATCCAATATTTGCCTCTTTGACGCTACGCCACCAAGGGGCATTCCGCCACCAAAAGCCTTTGCCAAGCAGACAACATCGGGCTCGATATTATACTTCGTCGAGGCGAACATCTCGCCTGTGCGACCCATGCCTGTCTGTATCTCATCGAAGATTAGGAGCGCTCCAACCTCGGTGCATCGAGCACGCAGAGCACGCAACCACTCGGGGTTGGGAAGGCGTACTCCCGCCTCGCCCTGCACAACCTCGCACAAGACGCCCGCGGTGCGCTCGGTAATATATGCCAAATCCTCGAACGAGTTGAACTCTATGGACTTAACATCGGGGAGTAGTGGTCGAAATTCCGCTTTCCACTCCTCGCCCTCGGGTGTGCCCATCATTGACATTGCACCATGTGTCGAGCCATGGTAGGCACGGCGCATCGAGATAAGCTCTGTGCGACCAGTATAGCGTTTTGCGAGCTTGAGTGCCACCTCTACGGCCTCGGCGCCCGAGTTGACAAAATAGACGCAGTCCAAGTCGCCTGGGAGTAGCTCCGCAATGCGGCGTGCATACTCCACCTGTGGGCGCTCGACCATCTCGCCGTAGACCATAACGTGCATATAGTCTGCGGCTTGCTTTTGTACAGCCTCGACAACTGCGGGATTGGCGTGACCCACATTGCTCACCGAGACACCCGCCACAAGGTCGAAGTAGCGTTTACCCTCG
>JAGBTW010000192.1 GCA_017631135.1 Alistipes sp. | reverse complement strand
TCGAAGCCGTTCATCATGATCTCTGCAGACTCGAAGCAGCACTGTGCCATTGTAGGCTCCATAGCGTTAAGCTCCATCTGTGCCTCCTGTGCGCACATAGCAACACAAGCGTCGTTACCGATAACCTTGTAGCAAATCTGGTTCATAACCTCGGGGATAACGGGGTTAACCTTACCGGGCATGATTGAAGAACCGGGCTGACGTGCGGGGAGGTCGAACTCGTGGAGACCGCAACGAGGACCAGAGCCCAAGAGGCGGAGGTCGTTACAAATCTTGTTGAGCTTAACAGCTACGCGGCGCAAAGCTGAAGAGTAACCTACCATGCAAGTAGTATCTGATGTAGCAGCTACGAGGTCCTCTGCGAGCTTGATGTCCCAACCAGTAATCTGGCGCAATGCAGCGATGCACTTCTCTGCGTACTCGGGCTCTGAACAGATACCTGTACCGATTGCTGTAGCACCCATGTTAACTGTCAAGAACTCCTCGGCAGCGAACTCGAGGTTCTTGCGCTCCTCTTTCAATATCTGTGCGAAGGCGCCGAATGTCTGACCAAGAGTCATGGGCACAGCATCCTCGAGCTGTGTACGACCCATCTTCAAGATGTGTGCGAACTCCTTTGCCTTCTTCTCGAATGACTCGATAAGCTGGTTGTAGTGGCCCATGAAGACCTTGTGTGTAGCGTAGAGACCGAGGTGGATGCCGCAGGGGTATGCGTCGTTTGTAGACTGTGAGCAGTTTACGTGGTCGTTGGGCGAGCAGTACTGATACTCACCTGCCTCGTGACCCATAATCTGAAGTGCACGGTTTGCGATAACCTCGTTAGCGTTCATGTTTGTTGTAGTACCTGCACCACCCTGAATCATGTCGCAGGGGAAGTGCTCGTGGTGCTGACCCTGCATAATCTCGAGGCACGCCTTTGAGATGCCATCGAACTGCTCGTCGGTCAAAAGGCCGAGCTGGTGGTTAGCCTCTGCAGCACCAAGCTTGGTCATTGCGAGACCGTTGATGAACAAGGGGTAGTCGTAGAGGTGGAAACGGCTGATGGGGAAGTTCACGATACCGCGCAATGTCTGCACGCCATAAAGAGCCTCAACGGGCACCTCCATCTCGCCGAGAAGGTCGCTCTCGATGCGAGTCTTACCAGAAAAATTAATTGCCATAGTTAGTTGTTTTATGATTATTTAATTGTTCGTGTTTGCGTTTCGATACATATATTATCATGCTAAATTACTACTTTTTTATTAATTCACCAATTATTATCCCAATATTTTGCAAACTTTATTTGTTTGAGCCTATTTTCACTACCTTTTTATGGGTGTTTTACTATTTTGTAGAACAAACCTACGCATGTCTCAATATTATTTATATTTTTGCACCATAGAATATCGAAAAAAGGTCAACTATGACGCGGATGCTCTTGCTACTCACCCTGCTTATTGCTCTGGCTACGACCAGCGCCGAGGCTGCCGTGCGCGCCTATGTGTCGCACCCTGCAATGCAAATCCCCCCCCCGCAACTTGTTGACTCGCTGGATGATACTCTTCGTAAGGAGCAGCCACAGAGTAACTGGTGGCAGGAGAACCAAACGCCATCGACACGATTTCGACCAACACAGCTTATCGCCCCTGCGTCATTCATCGCTGTAGGTGCTTTGGGCGTGGGTGACAAAGCCCTTCTCCGCAGACCCAACATCGCCATTCGCGATGGCTTCCGCAAGCTGTCGAACGGCAAGCAGTTGCACTTCGATGACTATATACAATATCTCCCCGTAGGTCTCTATCTTGCGCTCGATTATATGGGTGTTGAGGCGAAGCACACCATTGGCGAGCGTGTCGCTGTGGGCACGGTGACATACCTTGCTGTTGTAGCCTTTTCGCAGGGCGTGAAGTATACGGTTCGCGAGCCACGACCCGACACTGGACGACGCACCTCCTTTCCCTCGGGACATACAACAACGGCATTTGCGGGTGCGGAGCTTGTGCGCACGGAGTATGGTTGGGGCGCGGGCGTGTGCGCCTATGCTGTGGCAACCACGGTGGGCGTGATGCGCATGTATAATGGTCGCCACTGGTTTAACGATGTTGTTGCTGGTGTTGGCTTCGGCATCCTCTCGGCACGCATAGGTTACTGGATGCTCCCCTTGAGCCGTCATATATTCAAAATTCCGCGCCAGGGTCAGGCGCTTATCGCCACGCCCATCTACGACACAAGCACCCGAGCCTTGGGCGTTTCGTGTGCGGTGCAGTTCTAATGCCAATTTCTATTTTATTTAGAAAATAGGGGCTTTTTTAGGTTGTATCTTTGTGGTGTAAAACCTAAAAAGCCTATGAAAAAGATTATGTTTAGGGTGGCGTGTGTCACCCTTGTTGCCCTTGTGGCGTGTTGTGTTATTGTTGTGTATCTTGTGCGCGAGAATGAGCGCTTGCGCCGCAATGTGCATGCACTGGAGCATGGCGTGGAGTACTACCGCACGGAGAGTGGGCGCTCGGCAGCCGCTGTCGAGGTGCTGGAATTGGAGGTTGCGGAGTATCGCCGACGTAGTGGCGACGATGCCAAGATGATTGAGTCGCTCGGCATACGCTTGCGTAGGGCGGAAAGTGTGGCAAAGAGCGCTACGGTGACCACGCTTGGCGATACGGTAGTGCTTCGCGATACGGTTATTGTTCACGACACGGTGCTTATGTCTGCGCGCCACTTTGCGGGCGAGGATGCGTGGAGTAGGGTAGAGGGTTTACTTTTTGGCGACTCGGTGCGCTATAATGTGCATACGGTAGACACACTCCATCAAGTTGTACATCGCGTGCCTCGCAGGTTTCTGTTTATCCCCTACGGCACAAGGGCCATCCGCCAAGAGGTGTGGTCGTCAAACCCCAACACGGAGCTCGTCTACACGGAGTATATTGAGCTATCACGCCGCAAGCGCGAACGGTAGAATTTAGTGAATTTAGGGCGATTAGGGAATTTAGAGAGTTTAGGACTGTCGCTAATTTCCTTAACTTCCCTAAATTCCTTAAACTCCTTAAATTCCCTAATCTCCCTACTAAAAAGTCGCAGACTTTTAGCACTAACAACATACAGGGTAGCACGACCCAATTTCTTGT
>JAGBTW010000191.1 GCA_017631135.1 Alistipes sp. | reverse complement strand
TGAGCGGCTTTGGTCTCGCGCGCATACTACGCAAACGCTCCGAGACAAGCGAGACACCCATAATCTTCTGCTCGGCACTCGACTCGGAGGCCGACAAAATCAAGGGTCTCGACATAGGTGCCGACGACTACATATCGAAACCATTCTCCGTTGCCGAGGTCTTGGCGCGCGTGCGTAGCGTATTGCGTCGCTCGAAGCGCGCACCCCAAAGCACAGCAACAAACGACGCCCCCGCAGAGGAGGTTCAATCGGTTGACGAGAGCATAATACGCTTCGAGAGTCTCGTGGTCAACGACCGCGACAAGAGTTGCACCATCGACAACGAGGAGGTATTGCTCACACGCAAGGAGTTTGACATCCTTGTGTTGCTACTCTCCAATCGTGGCACGATACTCTCGCGCGAGCAGATAATGAAGCGCGTATGGAGCGAAGAGGTAGTAGTGTTGGACCGCACAATAGATGTAAACATCACGCGCCTACGCAAGAAGCTCGGCATATATGGCAACCAGATAATAACAAGAACAGGATATGGCTATGGATTCAAAATCTAAAGTTTTCAGCTACCGCGGAGGCATGTACCTCCTGCTGGCAATTCTCATCACCGCACTCATCGGAGGTTTCATCACCTACCACTTCTCGCTGTTGAGCCACAACAGTCGCATCAACAACATCGACGAGGGCATCTTCGTCGGCATAATCTGCGTGGCTGGCGTATCCATCGTCATTGCACTCATGCTCGCCATGCGCATGAGCCGCAACATCCACAACCTCGAGCGCATACTTGGTGACATGGAGAGTGGCGCAGACATCGAGTCAATGCCCAACTTCGCAAATGACGAGCTCGGAGACATAGCGCGCCACATTGTCGACCTCTATGGTCGTCTGCGCGAGGCTTCGAACGATGTTCAGCGCGAGCACGACAATGCCATGCACGAACACAAAGAGAAGCTGCGCATCAAGCGACAGCTCACCAACAACATCAACCACGAGCTCAAGACCCCCGTGGCAGCCATCCAGGGCTACCTCGAGACCATGACCACAGCAAAGGATATGACCGACGAGGAGCGCAACGCCTTCATTGCCAAGTGTTATGCTCACTGCCAGCGCCTCACGCAGCTACTCAACGACGTGTCGACAATCACACGCCTCGAGGATGGCAGCAGCCGCATAGAGTGCGAGAGCGTAGACCTACGCGCCATAATAGACGAGATTGCGTCTGACGTGGCACTGCTTCCCGACGACAAGCGCATGCGCATGAACATCACACTACCCTCGCCCATGCCTGTGAATGGCAACTCTACACTCCTTATGTCAATATTCAAGAACTTGACCGACAATGCCATCGCCTACTCGGGTGGTCGTGACATATATATAAAGTGTGTGGAGGAGGATGACAAGATGTACACGCTGGCGTTCTACGACAACGGCATTGGCGTGGACAACGACCACATAAACCACATCTTCGAGCGCTTCTATCGCATCGACAAGGGTCGCTCGCGCAAGCTCGGTGGCACAGGCCTTGGACTATCTATCGTGAAGAATGCCATACTCTTCCATGGTGGCGACATCTCGGTCACCAACCGCAAGGTGGGCGGCTTGGAGTTCACATTCACACTTCCCAAGGCATAATTTTATAACGCCAATAAATAGAAAATGCGTCAGCCTACAACAAAGCTGACGCATTACTATTTTACATCATTACCAAATACACTACATTCCAACCTGTCTATACCAACGGAGATAACCCATAACAGCAAGTATACAGTATATGGTGTAGAGACCCGCTGTGATGGGTATACCTTTATATAGGTAGAGACCCACACTTATCATATCGACCACAAGCCACACGAGCCACTGCTCAACGAGCTTGCGCGAGAGCATCCACATAGCAACGATGCACAGTGCCGTAGACATCGAGTCGAGCAGGGGCACGCGACTATCGGTGAACTCAACAAGCAGGAAGTATATTGCCACATGCATTACCGCGTAGACTGCCACGAGTGGCAACACCCAACTCTTGGGTGTGTGGCGTATCTTGCCGTCGCTCTTATGCTTGGGTCGGCGCTTCCAGATGATAAGACCGTAGATGCCCGCAGCAACATAGTATAACTGCATGGCAGCATCGGCATATATACCACTTTGGAGATATAGCACGCCATGCACAACAGGCATTATAGCGCCCACGACCCACAGCCATATATTGGCTTTATACTCGAGCCAAAGATATAACAAACCGAGGGCTGTACCTATGCACTGCAAGATAAGAGACCAGTCTAAAGTCATTGTCGTTTAGAAGTTTATAGTTACGTTAGCAAGCACGTTGATGGGTGCTTGGGGAAAGTAAAAGGCATCGTCGTAGCGCTCGCCATCCCACATATAGGAGTAGCCATAGCCATTCGACTCGTAGAGCGCCGAGAAGAGGTTGTTAACCACCACGCCAAAACGTACCTTATGCTCGGCATCTGTGCGTAGCGTGTAGCCGAGGTTTAGGTTTGTCACGCAGTAGGCATCCAACGACAGCGCCTCAATCTCGTTATTAGTAAAATACTGCTTGCCGACATACTGCGTGTGCCATAACGCACTGAAACCTCCCACGTGGAAGTCCGCCATTAGCGAGCCCATCACCGATGGTGAGTAGGATATGGTCATGTCACCAAGGTTTTCGCCGTAGGTGGGACTATCTTTGAGCTCGTCTACATAGTCGCGTATCTTGTTTTGCGACAAAGTGGCATTTGCCGAGAGCGTGAGCCACTTTGCAACCTTCCACGACGCCATAAGCTCGACACCACGGCGATAACTGCGTGCTACATTGGTGTTTAGCGCATCGTCACCATCGTTTACCATACCCGTAGCCACAAGCTGGTTGTGGTAGAGCATATA
Source organism: Alistipes sp. (assembly GCA_017631135.1). Classification (GTDB taxonomy): domain Bacteria; phylum Bacteroidota; class Bacteroidia; order Bacteroidales; family Rikenellaceae; genus Alistipes. The sequence goes on along the minus strand of JAGBTW010000191.1, from coordinate 1,112 downwards.
GTACAAATTGACACCCACAACTACGCGTGGCGCGGTGTAGGTATAGCCCACCTCGAAATCTATGAGGCGCTCGGGTTTGGGCTCGGTGTCATCCGCCGAGAACATATAGCGGTCGGTGAAGTCGGAGCGTGTGGGCTCGCGGTGTGCCACGGCTGCCGAGGCGAAGATATTATGGCGATGTGCGATATAGCTCACTCCCGCGCGAGGGTTGAAGAAGTTATACTGCTTATCGACATTTATCGGCTGCATGTAGACACCCTCCGCGCCCCAAATGGCATTGTCGTTCGTGCCCCACGCCTTGTAGCCTACATGGCGGTACTGCACGTCACCAAAGATATGCAACTCGTTATCCATCCAGCCACGCGCCACAGTCCAGTCGGCACGCGCGAAGATGTTGCCATCAAGCTTGTTAACATCGTTATCGTACCACTTGCCCGCAACCGAGTTGCTATCCATGCCATCGACCCAGCTTATCTCGCCCCAGTGCGGGCAAGTATAGTAACTCCATGAGCCACCGAAGGTTACATCCACCGCCTTTGTGCGATACTCCGCTGCAGCGTTCACGCCTGCAAGGTGGTTGTACATCAATTTATGGCGAATGAGATCCGCCTGCTCTATCGAGGTGTTGAGATTGGTGTAGCTCGCCAACCACGCATCGTCCTTATACTGGTTATAGTAGCCATAGCCATAGGTATAGAAGAGCGTAGCGTTGAGTTGCCAATTCTTATCAAAACGATGGTTTACAACGAGTTGGTTGTTAAATTGCAAGTAGTTATCCGTCTGGTCATCGTAGTAGTCCACATGGGTACCATCCTCCAACACAAATGGACCATCCGAGGTTACATACTGACCTGAGTCGTGGTAACGGCGACCATAGCGCTCCATATCCTCCCTCGACACGCCATTATAGGTGAGGTAGGTCTTTGCCGAGCCACCAAACGACAGAAACTTAACTTTAGTACTCGAGCCATAGTAGCCCGCCTGAAGCATATAGGACTTAAGGTCTGTAGCACCGCGGTCGATGTAGCCATCCGAGCTGATGTGCGTAAGGCGCGCATCGACAACCCAGTGGTCGCACATAAGTCCCGACGAGATATGCAGTGCCTGCTTAT
>JAGBTW010000190.1 GCA_017631135.1 Alistipes sp. | reverse complement strand
CCACCATCGGGACCCTGCTCGATGTGAATACCTACGCCCTCCTTTGCCTCGAAGTGCTTACCACCAAAATAGTTTCGTACGGTCTCTACGTCGATACCCAATTCGTCTGCAATGCGCTGTGAGCTGCCACTGGGCAACTTATCCTTAATACGGCGCAACTCGTTAAATGTAATAATCATAGTTCGGTAATTATTAGGTTTAATAATATTAGTTATCTTTTTGCTATGCTAAATTAATTCTTTTTTTTGAATTGACCAAACTATTTTAGAAATTTTTTCAAAAAATTTATTTATCCCCGCTTTTGCCTACGTCTATATGCTCGGTATAACATGCGCTAATACAGCCGATTGGTCTATTAGTGTTCGGGTTGGTATTTTGTACTCTTATCTTTGAGTCAATATATCTATGTTGCGACTTTCATTTGGCGTGTTGTTTGCTCTGTGGTGGAGTGTATATAAAATATATTGTCTATGAAAAACACACTAAAGGGAACACTCACCGAGGAGAATCTCCTCAAGGCATTTGCGGGCGAGAGCCAGGCGCGCAACCGCTATAACTACTTCGCGTCGCAAGCCAAGAAGGATGGCTACGAGCAGATAGCTGCAATCTTCGACCTCACGGCAGACCAAGAGCGCGAACATGCCAAGCGCTTCTTCAAGTATCTCGAGGGAGGCATGGCTACGATACACAACGCCTCATATCCCGCGGGTGTGATAGGCACTACGGAGCGCAACCTTGTGGCTGCGGCAGAGGGCGAGCACGAGGAGTGGGAGGTGTTGTATGCCTCGTTTGCCGAGACGGCACATGCCGAGGGTTTTCAGCGTATAGCACTCACGTTTAAGCATGTCGCAGAGGTGGAGAAGGAGCATGAGCGTCGCTACCTGAAGCTGTTGAGTCGCCTTACGGATGGCGATTTCTTCCGTCGCAATGGCGAGATTGTGTGGCAGTGCCGCAATTGTGGTTACATAGTAAAGTCCTCCGTAGCACCAAAGCTATGCCCCTCGTGTGAGCACGAGCAGCGCTTCTTCGAGCCTATGGCGGATAACTATTAGATGCCAAGCAGAAGCTCGGTGTCGGTCATGAAGCGTGTGTACCTCTCGCGCGATGTGGCTGTCATCTGCAGCGTGTCGCCCACCGAGCGTGGCACGATGGCGTAGTCGGGGCGTAACACCCATACGGGGTGGGGTGTGGTGCGATAGCGGAGACCCTCCACGGTGTCGCATCGCACAACCTCCACCTCGGCAATGATGCCTCCATCGGTGTAGCGCTTCTGTTGGTTAGATACAAGGTTGCCAAGCGAGTAGAAGAGCACGCTCGTAGAGTCGGCATAGTAGGGTTGCACGACATGGGGGTGGCTGCCGATGATTATGTCTGCGCCCTCGCGCTTTAGTAGTGCGGCAAGGCGGCGCTGTTCGCGATTCTCTTTGCGCTCATACTCCACGCCCCAGTGCATGCACGCAATCACGCAGTCGACACTGTCGCGCTCTATGCTGCGTAGGTCGCGCACGATGACGGTGGTGTCGATAAGGTTGACGTGCTTACCCTTGGGTATGCGTATGCCGTTAGTGCCGTAGGTGTAGTTCACAAGCGCAAACCTCACGCCGCGCCTCTCGAAGCGCAGGATGTTGTTGCGTGCATAGTCCGCGCTGTCGCAATATACGCCCGTGTGGTCTATGTCGCGCATGTCGAGCTCGCGTATGGTGGCGTCTATGCCCGCGCCATGGCGGTCACAGCAGTGGTTGTTGGCAAGCAGAGCCACATCCACGCCTATCGCTCCCATCGCATCAACGAGCTCTACGGGTGAGGCGAAGCATGGATAGCCCGAGTAGCGCCCCGAGGTGGTTATCGTGGTCTCGAGGTTTAGGATGGCAACATCTGCCTCGCGGAACATGGGGGCTATGTACTGCATCGAGCGACTATAGTCGTAGCCACCCTCGGCTGTGCGTGCCGCCTCGACCTGCGGCATGTGTTGCATGAGGTCACCACCAAAGATTAGGCGTATGGTGTCGCTTGTGTGCTGTGGCGCGATGTTGGGTGTCGATGCAGTAGGCGTTGTCGTGCAGCTTGCATTAAGCAGCATGGCAGCGACGAGCGTGTATATGCTAAATAGGTGCTTCATAGTGACGCAAAGATACCTAAAATTTTCAGTTGTAGCAAATTTATAGTTGTTAGGCGTATGACACAATGGACTAAAATTACGGGAGTGACCTATGCCGTCATCTCCTCGACAACCTTCGGGCTTATACCCCTGTTCACCCTCTCACTCGTGGCTGTAGGCGTTAGTTCCCCGACGATACTCTGCTATCGTTTTATGCTTGCCGCAGTGGCAATGGCGATTGTTATGCTCCTTACGCAGCGTAGCTTTCGCCTCGCGGCGCACCAAGTAGCAACCGTAGCACTCCTTGCCATACTCTACGCCACCACGGCGATACTCCTCCTCGAGAGCTATATGTGCATCCCCAGTGGCGTGGCAACCACGATACACTTCCTCTATCCGCTTGTCGTGACCCTCGCGATGTCGTGGATATTCAAGGAGCGCATGTCACCTATTATATATATAGCCGTAGCGCTCTCTATTTGTGGCGTGGCACTCCTTGCGTGGGGTAACCATACCGATGGCGACTTTCGTAGGGGTGTGGCGCTGGCATTAGTTACAGTCATCACATACGCAGCATATATCATCGGCGTTATGCGTAGCCGTGCCGCACAGATAGACTCCATAGTGCTCACGTTCTATGTCCTGGCATTCGGCTCGCTCCTATTCTTCATCTACGCCCTTGTGACCTCGGGCATCGAGCCTATACACAGCTGGAGTAGCTGGCGCGACCTCATAATGCTCGCATTTGTCTGTACCGTGCTCTCGGACTACACCCTTATACTCGCCATAAAGCGTATAGGCTCTACGCGCACCTCCATACTTGGCTCTATGGAGCCCCTCACAGCCGTTGTTGTGGGCGTGCTCTACTTTGGCGAGCGCATGGACGCGGTAAGCATAGCGGGTATCATTCTTATTATCCTCGCCGTGATTATCGTTATAGAGCAGAGTGGTAGTGCTAACACCAAAACACAATAAAAGGTCTTCGATTGAAGACCTTTTATTGTGTTATATATTAGAAGTTGTATTGAGCCATGATGCTTAATCGGTTTGAGGTATTCTTCGCACCGCTCATATCCCTGCGTCCGCCATGCAAGTACTCCAACGCTACGGTGAAGTTGCGCGTGACGTTGTAGAAGGCGTTATCAAAGATATAGTTGCCATGGTGGTATTGGCTGTCTGACAGCGCGCCATGGTGCTTCTCGAGGTGCACCTCGGAGTAGCCTCCCGCGAGCCAAAACTTCTGGGGTAGGATGTTGAGCTGTGCCGCAGCCTGCCATCCCCACATGGGTAGCGTCTGAAGGCGTGTGGGGTCGTTGGGGTTGT
>JAGBTW010000189.1 GCA_017631135.1 Alistipes sp. | reverse complement strand
GGAGTGTCCACGACCCTTGGCAAACATAGCCTCGCTGGTGGAGTATGTCGCTTCGTGGTAGAGCAGGTCTACGCCATGCACGCGCTCTGCCGCCTTGGCCGAGTATGCTGTGTCTGATAGGTAGGCGTAGGAGCGTGCCTTGTAGGGGGTGTATGTCAACTCCTCGTTCGGAATTGTCGTTCCATCCTCCAAAGTGATGTCCTCGCCATGTTTTGCTGCCACGATTTGGGCTATCGAGAGCCCATACTTCATGATTTTGAACTTGTCGACATTGAGCCCTGGCTGCTTCTCCCTAAATAGAAAGCCCGCCGTGGGTACGCGGTGGCGCAGGGGTATCGACCACACCTCGAGGGTGTTGTTCTCGAAGATTATCTTATGCTCCGTAGTGCGCACCTCGTGCCACTTGACCTCGTAGGGCAGGTCGTCCCAAAAGTAGCGGCGGTGATACTCCAATATGTCACCCATGGGTGCTGGAGCGTATATATTAAGAGGTGTTCGCTTGCCCTCCAAGCCGAGGGTGGCGATAAGTGGAAAGAGACCAAAGCAGTGGTCTCCATGTAGGTGTGATATAAACACAGCTCGAAGGCGCAGCGGGTTGATGCCGCGCCTTATGAGCTGCTGTTGTACACCCTCACCAGCATCGACCAAGTAGTATTGCTCGTTGAGGTTTACGACCTGTGCCGAGGGGTGGGCGTGTGGTGTAGGTTTAGCAGACGAGTTACCGAGTATGGTTATGCTAAACCCCATGTTTTACTGTGCAAGCAACCAACGCTCGCAGTCCAAAGCTGCGATACAGCCTGAACCTGCAGCTGTGATAGCCTGGCGGTAGTGAGGATCCTTAACGTCACCCGCAGCAAATACACCCTCAACAGATGTCTTTGATGTGCCAGGAGTAACCTTGATGTAACCCTGCTCGTCAAGCTCGAGCTGACCCTTGAATACCTCTACGTTGGGGTGGTGACCAATAGCAAGGAAGAAGCCCATGATGTCCAAAACGCGCTCCTCGCCAGAGGTGCTAACCACGCGTACGCCTGTTACGCCATCCTCGTCACCGAGAACCTCTGCTGTGTTGTGCTCGAACAATACCTCGATGTTGGGTGTGTTGAATACACGCTCCTGCATAGCCTTTGATGCGCGGAGGTAGTTCTTACGAACGATGAGGTAAACCTTCTTGCAGATAGATGCAAGGTATGTAGCCTCCTCGCAAGCGGTGTCACCACCACCAACAACTGCTACATCCTGCTTGCGGTAGAAGAAACCGTCGCAAGTAGCACATGCGCTAACGCCCATGCCGCGGAACTTCGCCTCTGACTCCAAGCCGAGGTACTTTGCTGAAGCACCTGTAGCAACGATAACTGCCTCTGCCTCGATCTCGTGCTCGTGGTCAACAACAGCCTTGAAGGGACGCTGCGAAAGATCGATGCTTGTGATGATGCCCTTGCGCACGTCAGCGCCAAAGCGCAATGCCTGCTGACGGAGGTCCTCCATCATAGCTGTGCCAGTGATACCCTGGGGATAGCCGGGGAAGTTCTCAATCTCGGTGGTTGTTGTGAGCTGACCACCTGGCTCGATACCCTCGTAGAGTACGGGTGAGAGGTTTGCGCGTGATGTGTAGATAGCTGATGTGAAGCCTGCAGGGCCGCTACCAATAATCAAAACTTTTACTTTCTCCAAAGTTCTGGTTGTTTAATTAAGTTAATTGTATTCTTTGCTTTGTTAGTTTGTCATCGTGTGTTGAGGAAGTCGGCAACCTGCTCACCCTGGTCGCGGAAGTCATATCCATAGCCAACCATCATGTCAAGGCCTCGGTCGCGCTCGCGGTCATCTTCGGTCGTCTGGCGCATGCGCTGCAAGATGTTCTCCGATGCAGCAATGGTCTCCTCTACGTCGTTGGGCGTGGGTTGGTGTCCAAGGATGGTCGTAAGAACATCAAAGGCGTATGCCGCCGCCATGTCGTTATACTTGCTGTGCCACATCTTGAGCTCCTCGCCTATGGCATCGAGCGTGAGCTCACCCGCAGCAATGCGCTTCAATAGCTGCTCTGTAGTGCCAAGGGGTAGGTACTGACCTGCAATGTCTATCCACTCCGTGTGGTCATACTCCGCAGCGCTGTAGTCTCCCATGCGTAGCATCATACCCAACGACGCAGCTATGGCGCTGTTGTAGAGCTTGAGGCTTCGGGGTATCATCGAGGCGCGTATCATGGTGCGGTTGTAGCTATATGTCTTTGCCTCGGGGTCGCGCTCAACAAGACGTGTGAGAGCGTCGACACCGCGCAGCATCTTGCCCGTAACAAAGGGGTTGAACTCCTCGAAGCAGATGTTGTCGCGCTTCATATTACGCTTGTCGCGCGTCTTCCACTTCTCGATGTCGCGCACCGTGCCGTAGCTTCGCAATGAGAGCGCAGGCATGAGCAGCGAGATGCCGTCCTCCTCGATAAGGTATGAGTAGGGCATATCCTGGGTGTCGTGGTGACGCGTGTGGCGACCCAAGACCACAGTGTATGGACCCTCGATGGCGGGAGACATGACATAGGCACTACTTCCGAACTTCGAGCCTCGCTGGTGCACTGCCTGGTGCACAGCGCCACTCTTGAAGAGGTGGTTCGACTGGTTTGTGCCACTACCAGCGTTGAAGAACGAGAAGATGCCCGCGATAAGGAGCGATGACTTATGGTGCGACACGGTAAATGGACCAGCAAAGACCGATGCAGCCTCGCCATTCTCGCAGTGGCAGTTGGCAAAAAAGAGCGTGTCGATGGCTGTAAAGCCGTTGCCTATCTTGGTGTTCTCGCCCACGAAGCAGCGCTCGATGCTCGATGCACCGTCAACCTTCGAGTCGTTGTCGAAGATGAAGTCCTCGGCACGCACGTCGATGCCGACATGCACATTCTTACCCACTGTGCCATTCTCGAGGTGTGAAGCACCCTCGATGGTTGCCCCTTGCTCGATGTGCACCTCGCGTATGAAGCGTGCGCCAACCACCGTGCTACCATCCTCAACCACGCCTATGGCACTGCGACGCTCCTCGGCGCGCTCCTTGGCCATGGCGTTGAGGCGCTCAACAGCTTCGCGGCGGTTGCGCATCATGGTCATGATGTAGGCTATCTGTGATGTAAGCTCGCGGTATATGATGGCGGTGCGACCGCCATTCTCGTTCACCGCAGCGACACCCACGCCCTCACCAAACGATGAGGCGTGGCGACACTCCATGCGGAGCACATCATCGATGTGGCAGTCGTCGCCAATGGTGTAGTTGGAGATTGTAGAGTCCGAGATGCGTGTGCGAGAGCCGATAGATGTGGTTCCCTCGAAACGCACGTTGCGCAATTGCTCGGGTCGAAAGTCGTGCGATACGCTCACGTCATCCCACGACAGAGCCGAGCATCCTCGTTGCTCGAGTATTGCTCGCTCCTCGACAGTAAGTGCTCTTCGTGTCTCGTTCATAATCATATCTTTTGTGTGTAGACAACGCGCTTGGTGTCGAAGAACTCGTCATCGAACATCGTGCGTATGTCGTATAAATTCCAGCTACGGCGTGTTGCGGCAAGCTCCTCGGCAAGCTCTCCACCCTTGAGATAGAGGATGCCATTGGGGAGTGTACCACACTCACCCTTGCGCAGTAGTGGCCACGCCCAAGGCATAAATCGTGACATCTCCGTCACGGCGCGTGATACCACATAGTCGAACTTCTCGCCAAGCTGCTCGGCACGGCAGTTGCGCGCGGTGAGGTTCTTGATGCCAGCGCCCTCCTTGATACCCTCCACCACGCGTATCTTCTTGGCTATGGAGTCGCAACCTACAAACTCCACCTCGGGGAACATGATGGCAAGGGGCACAGAGGGGAAACCACCTCCGCAGCCGATGTCTACAACGCGTGCTCCCGCCTCGAATTGGCACACCTTGGCGATGGCCAACGAGTGGAGGATATGGCGCGTATAGAGGTGCTCCATATCTTTGCGCGAGATGACATTGATGCGTGCATTCCACTCCTCGTAGAGCGCACCGAGCCTCTCGTATTGCTCCTTTTGGTGCTCTGTGATTTCGGGGAAGTATTTTACTATGAGGTCGCTGTTCATAATCTGCGATATTATAGGGTCGTTACTCTTTCTCCATCAATAGCTTGCATACGGCAGCTCGGGCGCGGCGTATTTGCGTCTTGATGGTGTTTATGGGTCTACCGAGCTTCTCGGCAATCTCCTCGTAGGAGTACTCCTCCAAGAAGCGCATCTCGATAATCTGGCGATACTCCTCCGACAACTCCTCGATGGCGTTGTAGAAGTGGGTGTTGCTCTGACTTATTATCACCGACTCCTCGGGCGAGGGTGTCGTGGCCTGTGGCGCACGAAAGCGCTCGTCTATCGAGAGGTCGTTGGGGCGACGACGCAGGTGGTCTACAAGCGTGTTGCGGGCGATGGTGTATATCCACTGCCCAAAGGTGTAGTTACGCGAGTAGTCTCCAAGGTGCAGGTACACCTTGATGAAGGTCTCCTGCAGGAGGTCTGCGGCGGTATCTTTATCCCCAAGGCGCTGCTCAAAGAGGCGTGTGAGTGCCTCGTTGTAGCGCGTGAAGAGGTACTCGAAGGCTTGCTGGTCGCCCTCGGATGCCAACTCCACAAGCTGTGAGTCGGAGGCTACGATATAGTCATCTATTTCCATATTCGTGGCGTGTTACGACTCTTCTTGCTCCAAAGCATCCACTCCAGCATGGGGCCAAAGAGGTCATATATCCAGTAGCGCATCGCAATTTCGCTCTCGCCGAGCTTTGTTGCTGTGCGGTGTGACGACCACAACACAAGGGCGTAGCGTAGCAACAATAACACCACTGCGCCGAGCTTAATCTCCAAGGGCATTGCCACGATGAGCGTGATAATGGCGATGAAGAAGAGTGCGCGGCTGCCGAGCTCACGGCTGGTGAAGCGCTTTGCTGCGGTGGGGTAGTATTGGCGTGCATGGCCGAGGTAGCGCATCTGTTCTACCCACTCCGATACCATGTCGATGCGCTCCTCGACGGTGATGGCATGGCGCGACATGACCACCGATGTGCGCTTGGCATTGGCTATGGCCTGCAAGTAGAGGTCGTTCTCGCCAATGTCGATGCGGAGGTGGTTGTAACCGCGAGTGCGCTCGTAAAGGTTGCGGTCGAAGCCATAGTTGCTGCGTGGAGCGTAGTAGGGCTTGCCCTCTACGGCGCGTGCCATGGCGTTGCGTAGCATGTTGTGCTCAATCATTCGCATGATGAACGTCGCAAGGTTGTTGCGCTCGAAGTGGGGTATGGCGGGAGCGATGACCACCGAGCCGCGCTCAAAGCCCTTTGCCATAGTCGCCACCCACTCGTTAGATAGGGGTGTTGCGCCAGGCGTGGTGAAAAGTAGCGAGTCGTACTGCGCCGACTTGATGCCGACGTTGAGCGCCTGCTTGGTAGAGATGTAGAGGCGTTCGTTACCACCCATCTTCGTGAGACGCATATACGAATGGTTGTCGCGTATGCGCTGTAGCTCGTCGTAGTAGTCTGTGTCGCCACCAATGTAGACCACGACAACCTCATAGGTGCTGTACTCCTGACTTAAGAGCGTGGGTAGCTCGTCAACCAAAAAGCGCTCACTCTCGCCACGCAAGGCAACGATAACCGATATGGGTGGGTTCTCTCGGCGCTTGGGTCGCTCGCGCAGAAGCCTAAATCTGATGATGCGATTATAGGCTACGGCGTAGTAGTGTAGCTGTACAAAAAAGAGTATAACAACCAGTAATACAAGGCTTAAGCCCTGCCAAGAGTAGTGTTGAAGTATGTCGTAAAAAAACTGTATCACGTCTAAATAATTATAAGCGTACAAAGGTAATAAAAACAATTAATATCTGCAATTGGTGATTAACAATTATTTTTGTATCTTTGCACGTTATATATGCGTTATGAAGTTTACATTGCAACATACCGCGCCCCAAACAAAGGCGCGCGCAGGTCTGCTCGAGACAGACCATGGTCCTATTGAGACCCCAATTTTTATGCCCGTGGGTACTGCTGCGGCAATGAAGGGTATATTTCACCGCGATGTGGAGAATGAGGCAAAGGCGCAGATTATCCTTGCCAACACCTACCACCTCTATCTCCGCCCAGGCATGGAGATTATAGAGCGTGCGGGAGGTGTGCACAAGTTCTCGTCGTGGAACAAGCCTATGCTAACCGATAGCGGTGGTTTTCAGGTATTTTCGTTGGCTGCATGTCGCAAGCTGAAGGAGGATGGATGTCACTTCCAGTCGCACATCGATGGCTCGCGCCATGTCTTTACGCCCGAGAGTGTCATAGATACAGAGCGCACCATTGGCGCAGACATAATGATGGCGTTTGATGAGTGTCCCCCAGGAGATGCTCCATACGACTACGCAAAGAAGTCGTTGGCGCTAACGGAGCGCTGGCTCGACCGCTGCTTCAACCGCTATCACCAGACACAGCCCAAGTGGGGTCACTACCAAGCCCTATTCCCCATTGTGCAGGGTGCAGGCTATGCCGACCTACGCGAGCAAGCGGCGCGCAACGTCTTGCAGTACAACGCCGATGGTTACGCCATTGGTGGTCTTGCCGTAGGCGAACCCACCGACGTAATGTACTCTATGATTGAGGTATGTAATGGTGTGCT
>JAGBTW010000188.1 GCA_017631135.1 Alistipes sp. | reverse complement strand
TGACTTCATCCTTACTTACGAGGAGACACACGCTATCCTTGGTGGTATGAACATCGAGCTTGGTGAGGCTAACATCCACCCCGTAGATTGCGCTTCACGTCGCTCGGCACACGGCTTCGCAGAGAATGGCGGTGTGACAGCTGCAGTTAAGGAGCTTGTTGATGGCAAGATTGACTTCACAACACTCCAGATTGCAGGTCTCAATAAGAAGAATGTGGCTCTGTTGAAGGCTTACGGTAAGACTGGCAAGGCTCCAGCACAGTTCATCGAGGTGATGGTGTGCGATGGCGGATGTATCTCTGGTCCGAGCGTACATACTGCTTACGGCGACGGTAAGAAGACCTTCGACGCCGAGCTCAAAAAGCGATAAACTAATCTATGAAGGAGTTGATTGAGCGCTTAACGCATGGTAACAAACTAAATGCAACAGAGTTAGGGCAGTTGCTTAAAAGTGCTGCCACAGACCAAAACATGCTTCAATCTCTCCGTGACAATGCTGTCCGAACTGCGCGTGCGCAGTTCGGACTTGGCATATATATACGCGGCCTTATCGAGCTTTCGAGCTTCTGTCGTTGCGACTGCATGTACTGCGGTTTGAGGCGCAGCAACCGCACTGCGGAGCGCTATCGCCTTACGCACGACGAGGTTATGGAGTGCTGCAAGGAGGGCTATGCGTTAGGCTTTCGCACCTTTGTATTACAGGGTGGCGAGGATGGCACACATACCGACGAGTGGCTTGTAGAGCTTATCTCGGAGATGCGTCAGACCTACCCCGATGTGGCTATCACCCTATCGCTGGGTGAGCGCACCGAGGAGTCGTACCGACGACTTAAGGAGACTGGAGCAAACCGCTACCTCTTGCGTCACGAGGCGGCAAACGAAGAGCTATACGCCTCGTTGCACCCATCAAGCAAGGGTCTACGACATAGGTTAGAGTGTCTCGAGGCATTGAAGAGGTGTGGCTACCAGACGGGCATGGGCATGATGATTGGAGTCAAAGGTCAAACAGTTGACCATATCGTAGAAGACCTACTCCTAATCGAGAAGATGCAGCCCGAGATGGTGGGCATAGGACCATTCCTACCGCACAAGGCAACGCCGCTTGGTGGGGAGCCCGCGGGTGAGCTTAACATGGTATTAGCCACAATAGCCATCACACGACTTATGCTACCCTCGGCACTGCTACCCTCGACAACGGCACTCGCGACGCTCACGCCGCGCGGTCGTCTCGAGGGCATACTCTCGGGTGCAAATGTCGTGATGCCCAACCTATCACCCTCGGATGTGAGGGCTAAATATGCCATATATGAGAATAAGGCCTCGTGGGGCAAGGAGGCAGCCGAAGGGTTAAGCGCGCTCGAGAGCGAGTTGCAAACTATAGGCTACCACATAGACTACGCACGAGGTGATTTTAACAACCTAAAACAGTAAGTATGAACAACATAAAGTATGATGTAAAGTCGGAGCACGCCGCCGAGTTTATACACGACGGCGAGATACGCGCAACACTCGAGTGGGCGCGCGAGCATCGCAACGACAAAGCCCTTATCGAGGAGATACTCGCAAAGGCCGACCAGGGCAAGGGCATCTCGCACCGCGAGGCAGCGGTGCTCATCGAGGTCGAAGACAAGGAGGTCGAGGAGCGCATATTCGCTATTGCGCGCCGCCTCAAGGAGCAGATCTATGGCAACCGTATAGTAATGTTCGCGCCATTGTACCTCTCTAATCACTGCGTGAATGGCTGTGTCTACTGCCCCTACCACGCAAAGAACAAGACTATTCCCCGCCGTAAGCTCACGCAGGAGGAGATACGCCGCGAGGTTATCGCGCTTCAGGATATGGGTCACAAGCGCCTTGCGTTGGAGACGGGCGAGCACCCCAAGCTCAGTCCCATTGAGTATGTATTGGAGTCTATCGACACCATCTACTCTATACACCACAAGAATGGCGCGATACGCCGTGTGAATGTGAACATTGCCGCTACGACCGTCGAGAACTACACACGCCTTAAGGATGCGGGTATCGGCACATATATCCTCTTTGAGGAGACCTACGACCGCGAGGCGTACGAGCGTCTGCACCCCACAGGCCCCAAGAGCGACTGGGCATACCACACCGAGGCTATGGACCGCGCAATGCTTGGTGGCATTGACGATGTGGGCGTGGGTGCATTGTTCGGACTCTCGAACTACCGCTACGACGTTGTGGGAATACTTATGCACGCCGAGCACCTCGAGGCACGCTTTGGCGTGGGTCCCCACACCATCAGCGTACCACGCATACGCCCTGCAGATGATATCGACCCAAAGGACTTCCCCGATGCAGTTACCGACGAGGTATTCCGTCGCATCGTAGCCGTTTTGCGCATCGCTGTGCCCTACACCGGCATGATTGTGTCGACACGCGAGTCGAAGGCTTGCCGCGAATTGGTGCTCGATGTGGGTGTATCGCAGTTGAGTGGCGGCTCAAAGACAAGCGTGGGAGGCTACGCCGAAGGCATCGTAGATGCCGAGGATTCGGCGCAGTTCGACATCTCCGACGAGCGCACATTGGACGAGATTGTGGGCTGGCTTTTGGAGTTGGGCTACATACCGAGCTTCTGCACCGCCTGCTACCGCGAGGGTCGCACGGGCGACCGCTTCATGTCGTTGGCAAAGCGCGGACTCATCGGCAACTGCTGTGCCCCCAACGCACTGATGACACTTGCCGAGTATCTCGAGGACTACGCATCGCCCAAGGTTAAGGTCGAGGGCTACAAAATGATTGACCGCTTGCAGCAGATTATCCCATCGGACAAGGTGCGCCGCATCACCCAGGACAACCTCAAGGCAATCCTTGAGGGTAAGCGCGATTTCAGATTTTAATCGTTGGCTATGAGTACACCGCAAACACCCGCATCAGAGAGAGTACACATCGCGCTGTTGGGTCGCACAAATGCTGGCAAGTCGTCAATGCTTAACGCACTGACAGGGCAGGATGTAGCAATCGTGTCCGACACACCTGGCACAACGACCGACCCTGTGCAAAAGCCCATGGAGCTTACGGGCATGGGGGCAGTTGTCATCATCGACACCCCAGGTCTTGATGATAGCACGACGCTTGGCAACGAGCGCATGGCGCGCACAGCGAAGATGTTGGACAAGACCGACATCGCCATTGTGCTGTTCACCGACGCGGGCATAGACACCGAGCTTCGCATAATCGAAGAGTGTCGCACACGCGAAATACCCATTATTACGGTGCTAAACCAAGCTGACCGCATCGCCAACCGCGAGGCGCTCATTACCCACATCGAGGAGGCGACAAAAGTGCGCGTAATAGCGACAAGCGCCACCACGGGCGAGGGCATCGACGCTCTGCGCGAGGCGATAATCAGCACACGCCCTGCCGAGGAGCGACTCATAACCGAGGGCTTCTGCAAGGCGGGCGACAGAGTGTTGCTCGTCATGCCACAAGATAAGTCTGCACCCAAGGGACGACTCATTCAGCCACAGGTGCAGACCATACGCGAGCTACTCGACCGTGGCTGCATACCCATCTGCTGCACGCCCGACCGCATGGCAGAGGCATTGGCTGCGTTGGTGACACCTCCCGAGCTTATAATAACTGACTCGCAGGCGTTTAACGACGTCTATCAGCTTAAGCCAGAGGCATCTACGCTGACATCGTTCTCGATACTCTTTGCGCGCTACAAGGGCGATATAGCACTCTTCACCGAGGGCGTAAAGGCACTCAAAAACATCAGCGAGGCATCGCGCATACTCATTGCCGAGGCGTGCTCACACACGCCACAAAACGAGGACATAGGTCGCGTGAAGCTACCCCGACTACTACGCAAGAGGTTTGGCGAGGGGCTCACGATTGACATTGTGGGTGGCGCGGACTACCCCGAAGACCTAACGCCCTACGACTTGGTCATCCACTGCGGAGCGTGCATGTTCAACCGCAAGCATGTCTAAAGTCGTGTGGAACGTGCTCGACAGCAGGGCGTTGCCATAACCAACTATGGCGTTATCCTCGCAGCACTTACAGGCATCCTCGACAGAGTAAAGACCAATTAGTTTTGCAGATTAGAATAAAATTGTGTAACTTTGACCAAAATAATTGCCACTATGGAGAATAAAAAGATAAAACTACTCGACCGCAAGTTCAAGATTATGATTCCTGCAGAGGAGATTGACAAGGCGGTACAGCGTGTTGCAGACCAGCTCAACGAGCGTTACGAGGGCAAGACACCCATCTTCCTTGGCGTGCTCTCTGGCGCATTCCTCTTCTTGAGCGACCTTGTGCGCAAGGTGAACTTCGACTCTCGCTTGGCATTTGTCAAAATCTCATCATACGAGGGCACACAGTCTACAGGTCAAATCAAGCAGCACCTCGGCATCGACTTCGACATCGAGGGCAAGGATATAATCATCGTT
>JAGBTW010000187.1 GCA_017631135.1 Alistipes sp. | reverse complement strand
ATTGTTGGGTATCAATTGATTGTCATGTTGAACGAAGTGAAACATCTCAAGGTCTCCGAGGCGGTTGACGGTTGTGCTGCCCGAGAGATCCTTGAGTTCCTCTACCCTGCTCCGCCATGGCATAACAAGCGAGCTTGTTCTGCTCATAGCTTAATCGCAGCGTTCACTGCGTTCAGGATGACATTGTCTATTGATACTATCGTCCCTTATGTCTCTTAAGTCCCTTGTATCCCTTGTATCCCTTGTGTCCCTTGTATCCCTTGTATCCCTTGTATCCCTACTCCTTTCTACCTCACAAAAAAAAGACTGCCACATGAGCGGCAGTCCTTCGGTTGTGTATCTCTGTGTTTTTACTCCTCTTTTTGCTCCTTCTCGGCGCGGCGCTTGTTGTTTAGGTGCATAAGCGTGCGGATAGATTGCTGGAGCTGCTTGGGGTCGATGTTGCGCTTGATGTTAGAGTCGTGCGCCAATGATATGCCACCTGTCTCCTCCGATACCACAATGATAATAGCATCAGAAACCTCGCTCATGCCCAGTGCGGCGCGGTGGCGCATGCCGTATGACTTGGGTACCTCCTGCTGTGTCGAGGGAAGCACGCACTTTGCTGCTACAACCCTGTCGCCACTGATGACCATACCACCGTCGTGCAAGGGTGCATTCTTGAAGAATATGTTCTCGATGAGCGACGTAGAGACCTTTGCATCGATGGATATACCACTCTCCTCGACGATGCCGAGGTCGTTAGACTGCTTGATGATGATAAGCGCGCCCACCTTCTGCTCGCCCATCTCCTGGCATGCCAAGACAATAGGGCGAAGGTCTATGTCCTTTGCGTTCTTGCGGTTGCGGAAGTCGAAGATGCGTGTGAGCCACTCGAAGCGCTGGCGCTGACGACCTATGACCTGCAAGAAGTGACGAATCTCGGGCTGGAAGATGATGAGTATGGCGATGACACCCACCGAGATTATCTGTCCCAAGATTGTCGAGAAGAGCACGAGGTTGAATGTCTTAACCAATATCCACACAAGGTAGATGACAAAGATGCCGACCATGATATATGGCGCACTTGTGCCCTTCATGGCGCGGTAGAGACCATAGAAGAGTGATGCGACAAGAAGTATATCTATGACGTCGACGAATGTAAATGGTATAAATCCCATAGTAGGATGCGGGGTTATATTAGTGCATTAATTACGGTGCGAATGTAGTTAAAAAAATGCCGACTTGCAAATGCAAATCGGCAAAATGTTGTTTTATTCTTGTTATTGCGCTGTGTGACTACTCCAAAGTGCCTGCCTCGTAGAGCTCGTCAACCTTCTTGAGAAGGAGGCTTGAGATGTTGAGCGCGGGGTCAGCGTCGATAACGGTCATGCCGTCAATAATCATC
The DNA here is from genome assembly GCA_017631135.1 of Alistipes sp. Taxonomy (GTDB): domain Bacteria; phylum Bacteroidota; class Bacteroidia; order Bacteroidales; family Rikenellaceae; genus Alistipes. The sequence goes on along the minus strand of JAGBTW010000187.1, from coordinate 3,793 downwards.
TTGTAGCGCTTGTCGGCGTTAATCTCCTTGATGGCCTTCTCGACAAGAACATTAAAGCGGTTCATAACCACCATCTGCTCCTCGGCAAGTGTCTGCTCCTCCTTTGCAAGCTCCTCGCTCTCCTTCTGTGCAGCTGTCTGCAATGTGTTCAAGCGTGACTGTATAGACTGCTCCTTCTGTGCGAGCTCCTCGCCCTTCTTCTGTGCGTTGAGGGTGGTGATGAGACCCTTCTCGTAGTCCTGCTGGAGCTTTACTGCCTCGTTCTGCAACTTGTTGTACTCGTTAGCGAGGTCCTGCTCCTTCTTTGCCCAAGACTGCTGTGTTGTTGCAGCCTTCTCCTGGAATATCTTAACCTTGTTTTGGAGCGCTGTGCCCTCGGTTACATATAGCTTACTCATGTTAAGCACAGAGTCGAGGTGTACATATACCACGTCGCCACTTGCCACACACTCAACTGTGCGTACCTCTGTTGCGTCGCTTGCTGTAGCCTCGCCAGGCTTGTTTGTCTTGTCTGCTGTGTTACATGCGCCAAGCATTGCCACAGCTGCCAAGGCGAATAAAAGACTCTTTTTCATAATTTTTATACTCGTTATTAGTTAATTTTCAAATTCAAAACACAAAGGTAAGAAAAATTTATTTACTTTTGTAAAAATTTTTAGAATAATTTAGATTTATGTACGAATATATATCAGGTAAACTCGCCGAGGTGACACCCACCTATGCCGTTGTCGAGGCTGGTGGCGTGGGCTACTTCATCCATATCTCGCTCAAGACCTACTCCGACATTGAGCACAATGCCGAGGCGCGCCTCTATGTGCACTTCATCGTCAGGGAGGATCAGCAGACGCTCTTTGGCTTCTCAACAAAAATCGAGCGTGAGCTCTTCCGCAGGCTTATCAGCGTGTCGGGCGTGGGTGGTAACACTGCCCGCATGATACTCTCGACATATACGGCGCGCGAGTTGCAGAACATCATCGCTACGGAGAATGCTGTGCTGTTGAAGAATGTTAAGGGTCTGGGACTCAAGACCGCACAGAAGATTATCGTCGAGCTGTCGGGCAAGATGCTCGAGCTCGGTGTGGATGTCATGGATAGCATGATGTCTGCCCCTGCAGCAAATAGTGCGGCGTATGACGAGGCGTTGGCGGCATTGCAGATGCTCGGCTTCCAAAAGGCGGCATCGGAGAAGGTGCTCAAGGGTCTCTTCAAGGACAACCCCTTGATTGCTGTCGAGGAGGCTGTGCGCGCGGCACTTAAGCATTTGTAGCGGTTTTTTTAGCGAAAAAATCGCGGCTTAATAAAATATTTATTACATTTGCACGATTATATGTGTATGAATGTATTTCGCAAAATAGCATGTTTCGTCGCTGTGGTGCTTGTCGCCATGGTGGCTTTGTCGTGTAGCAACGAGAACGACGCGGTGTTGACCTCGCAGCAGACATCCATCAGCCGCTACCTCACCTCGTCGCACCAGCCACGCCTTATCCCCGAGGCGGAGATACCCAATTCGCTCGATAACGAGCCACAGTTCTACACCCAGTGGGGCTTGGACATCTATCGCTACATTGCGACATACTACGATGAGGGACGCGACGAAAAGAGCGTTGTGGAGCACGATAGCGTGGTCTCGATGACCTACTCGGCCTATATCTTTGGCGGCAGCAAGCCTACAATCTCGAACCTCAATGCCACCAACGATGCCGAGAACATCGCTACGTTGGAGGCCGCAGGACTTAATACATCATACGAGTGGACCGACGAGCCCATGGTTGTGACCTTTGGACGCGAGGAGATTATCCCTGCGCTCGAGACAGCACTTGTGGGATGCGTCGAGGGTGATAGGGTAGAGGTATACCTCACCTACGACGTGGCATACGGCAAGCACTATGTTGGTTTTGTGCCCCCAAAGTCGGCTGTGGTATGGATTATTGACATTAACAGTGTAACAAAGTAGATATATGAATAGATTTTGTGTTGTTGTATCCTTGCTGTGTGCTGTGGCTATGCTCGCGGCGTCGTGCATCGAGGAGCCTACAATGGAGTTTGAGGATATAGAGCAGCGCTCGCTCAAGGCGTGGATGACAAAGTACAAGCCCGAGCTCTTGGATAACTACCAGGAGGATGGTGGCTACTATGTCGAGGTGCTTGATGAGGGTTGCGCAGACTCTGTGGCTATCACAGGCAAGGATGTGTGGTTGTGGTACGACTTCACGGGTCGCGACTTGGCGGGTAACATCTGCGAGACACGCGACTGGAGACTTGCAAAGCAACTCGGTACATATAATGTGCGTGCACACTACATCCCTTCGTTCCGATTTAGTGGCAAGGAGTCCACAACGATGATGGAGGGTACCTACCTCGCTACGTTCAACAAGCTGACCGTCGATGGCAAGGATTTCGAGGTGCGCTACGGCACAAAGTTGCGTTTGTATCTGCCCTCGTCTATCGTAGCAAGCGAGAGCGCTGATGGTGGCTACGAGGGTCAGTATGGCTTGGATGATGGCAAGCCCATGGTTGTCGATATGTCTATCTATGGTCATGTTGCCAACCCTGTGGCATACGAGGGTAACCATGTCGAGGCATTTGCTAATGCTAATGGTGGCATCTGCACAGAACATAAGACTGTTGTCGAGAAAGAGGAGGAGACAAAGGCTCGCCGTCGCATGATGACACGCGCCGAGGAGGAAGAGGTTGACACCCGCCCCTTGGAGTTCTACGATGGTCGTTGGCACCAGCCCGTAGATACGCTCGAACACCTCTTGGTAAACTATGCCTATTCTCCCGCGCGCCAGTCGTTTGACTTTAATGCTGTGGGTGCTGATACGATGATGTACAACCGCGAGGATGTATCTGAAAATGTCTATGGTGCGGGAGATGTTTACTCTCAAGCCGACCTCAATAGTCGCATCGATGCAGCGCTTGTAAAGCGCTTTGGCGAGGGTATAACCTACGACGAGGTGCTCGATGCAGACTCGCTCAATACAAAGTCTACTGCGAAAGTGTGGTATGTAGGTCGCTTCCTCGATGGCTTTATCTTCGATACTAACATCGACGAGGTTGAGGAGATTGTCTTTGGTAAGGTTGATTCGGCGGGTGAGGCGCTCTCGTTCACTACCGCCAACCCCGAGGATAACGACTACATCTTGGCTTGGAACTACTCAATTCCCACCCTGCGTCGCGGTCAGTGGGCTACGATACTCACCGTATCGACATACGCCTATGGTCTTGATGGTCAGACGGGCTCTACCTCTACCACCACGACAAACACCAACGCCTACTACGACTATGCTAACTACTATAACTACATGAACTACATGAATAGCTACTATGGCTATGGTTATGGTAATATGTATAATAACGGCTACTATGGCTACAACCCCTACTACTATGGCTACAACTATAACTATAGTGGCGAGGATACGTCGGTCACCGTTACAACCACCTCTACCGAGATACAGTCTTATACTCCGCTCATCTTCCAGGTCTTTGTGGAGAAGTAGTCTGCACGCTGCATAATGGAGCAACCAAAGTTGGAGCGCCTGCTCAAGCTCATGAAGCTTATGGCGGGCAATGTAAACTATAGTGTCGAGGAGCTCGCCGAGCGCCTCGATACTTCGTATCGCTCCATCTATCGCTATATCGACACCTTCAAGGCTGCGGGCTTCGTGGTGCACAAGCTCGAGGGCGGCGTATATAAGCTCGGCAAGGAGAGCCGCCATTTCAAGGATATATCGCAGCTCGTTCACTTCACGGATGAGGAGGCTCACATCGTAAATCAGCTCATCGAGGGTCT
>JAGBTW010000186.1 GCA_017631135.1 Alistipes sp. | reverse complement strand
GACGTGGGAATCCCATTAACTAATTAGTAATGAGTAATTAGCAATTAGTAATAGCGTTGACAATGTTGGCACTATACTCTGTTCATTCTGAACACTCACTATGTCATTCTGAACGAAGTGAAGAATCTCAAGGTCTCGGAGACGGTGGATGGTAGTGCAAACCTCGAGATGCTTCGCGTTGCTCAGCATGACAAAACACAGCGAGGAGATGCTTCGCTTTCGCTCAGCATGACAAAACCAATGATACAATAATAGCGAACACATGTCCGCTATTATTGTAAAGTATTAATTGATGTAATGTGGTCTATCTTGTTAAAATAGAGATTGTTCCTCAGTGGTATTGTAGGCGTAGCCGAGGTGCTTGTAGGCAAGCTCGGTTGCCTCTCTACCGCGGGGTGTGCGCTTGAGGAATCCCTCCTTAATGAGGAATGGCTCGTATACCTCCTCGACCGTTCCAGCCTCCTCGCTCACGGCGGTGGCTACGGTGTTGAGTCCCACGGGGCCACCGTTAAACTTCTCGATAATCGTAGCCAAAATTTTGTTGTCCATTTGGTCGAGACCGCGCGAGTCGATGTTGAGTGCCGCGAGTGCTATGCGCGTAATGTCAACGTCGATGTGTCCCTCACCCTCGACCATCGCAAAGTCGCGAACACGGCGCAGTAGGGCATTGGCGATACGAGGTGTGCCGCGCGAGCGTAATGCAATCTCGAGTGCTGCATCGTCGTCGATAGATATGTCGAGGATGCCTGCCGAGCGCTTTACGATGCCCGACAGCACAGATGCGTCGTAGTACTCCAAGTGGCACTGTATACCAAAGCGCGCACGCAAGGGCGATGTGAGCAGTCCGCTGCGTGTCGTAGCACCAACAAGGGTAAAGGGTGCTAACTCGATTTGGATGCTTCGTGCTGCGGGTCCCTTGTCCAAGACGATGTCTATTTTGTAGTCCTCCATAGCCGAGTAGAGATACTCCTCGACAATGGGGCTCAAGCGGTGAATCTCGTCGATGAAGAGCACGTCGCCAGGGTTAAGGTTCGTAAGCAAGCCCGCAAGGTCGCCAGGCTTGTCGAGCACAGGTCCCGATGTCACCTTTAGCTGTGCGCCCATCTCGTTGGCGATGATGTTGGCGAGTGTTGTCTTGCCCAATCCTGGAGGGCCATGCAGCAAGACGTGGTCGAGGGAGTCGCCACGCATGAGTGCTGCCTTAATGAATATCTTGAGGTTAGCGACGATTTTGTCCTGACCAGCAAAGTTTTGCAGTTGCTGTGGGCGTATGCGACCCTCGAACTCCTTGTCGCTCTCAATGTTTCGCAAGTTTCTGTCTACTGCCATAAATAATCATGGTTATTTTCAATGCAAATATAGCGATTAAAGTCGAATTATACAATATTGGGCGCTTTTAATGTTGTGGCAATAGCAAATTGTTACGGTGTCGTGTGAAAATTGTTCTAATTTACTCTTTTTAATTTTAGAATATGAAAAAGTTGTAGTATCTTTGGCGCGTATTATCTCTCTACGAGAGATGTAGGCGATAATATGAAAATTAAAACCTTTATATTTTTTAACTTATTAAACCAAAACATTATGGCAAACAAACTTTTTAAGTCAATCTTTGCTGTGGCAATGGTCTTGGGTTCTGCCCTCGGCTTTGTCGCATGTGAGGAGGATGTCAATGTTGTGGCAGACCCTACAGTAGAGGTGTCGGCAACATCATTGAACTTTGCAATGGAGGAGAGCAGCCAGAGTGTTAGCATCACAGCAAACGCCGATTGGAAGGTAGAGTGTGACGCTGACTGGCTCACTGCAACTCCCGCAGCTGGTAATGGCAATGGCACTATCACCGTTGCTGTGGCTCTTAACGACACAGGTGTTATCCGCGAGACAACCATCAAGGTTATCGCTTTGCACGCTACCTATGGTGCATGGGACACAAAGAAGATTGCTGTTAAGCAGTCAGCATCTAACGATGCCCCTGTAACCGAGGAGTTGCTCTATGGCGACAACTTCGACGGCAAGGAGGCAACAAAGACATTCGGTAGCGGCTCTTCATGGCCCTATATCGACCAGTTCCCCGAGTTCGCAAATGCCGAGGGTCCCGCTTCAGAGAATGTAAACTACACTGGTAAGGGTGTCTCTGTTCGCTCAAACTCAACATCTAACAGCGACTACTCTGACTATGCTGGTTCGGGCATGAACAACATCTTCTTCGGCTCGTCAGCTTACTTCCAGGTTAACAATATCGCTCTCGATGCTGCACAGACCAACTACAAACTTACATTCGGCTCGGAGAAGTACTCACAGGAGAATGGTAGCCTCTTTACCAACAGCGAGTTCCATGTATACCTCTCGAAGAACGGCAATGGCTGGGCAGAGATTGAGTACACATTCGCAGGTACTGCCGAGGGTCGTTGGAACGTGGCTACAGCCGAGTTCACATTGACCGAGGTGCCCGAGAACCTCTACATCAAGTTCTCTGCAGACGTGGCAAGCTCATATCGTATCGACGATGTTAAGCTCTTCGTGGGCAATGGCGGTCAGTCTATCACTCTTCCCGAGGAGGGTGGCGGCGACAACGGCGATAACGGTGGTACAACTCCCGAGCCTGGCGTAGGTCCTTATGCTTCGGATGCTGCATTCGTTTGCGCTGCTGACGACTCTGTAAACGCTGTATATAGCCTTGGCGACACAAAGATTAATGGCAACGCTGTTACGGGCTTCAAGTTGGGTAAGTCAAAGCAGGCTGGTAAGTTCACTTCAGGTGCTGTTGGCGTAGCTGGCGACAAGTATCTTAACTTCTATGCCCAGGGCTGGAAGGGTGGCGATGTTACCTTGTACTACCGCGTTAACGGTGGCGCTACACAGTCACAGAAGCTCGCTTCTCACGACGGTGTAACAGGTAACCCTCCCTACGCGTCACTCGCATTTGCCGAGAGCGACCACTACTCTGTGAAGCTCACAGGTCTCACTGCAGACTCTACAATCGAGTTCTCTACAGATGCAAACTTCGAGCTCACATCGGCAGATGCTACAATGCCTACGGCTCGTGCAATTGTTTGTGGTGTAAAACTCTCTGACGAGCCTATCAATGGCGAGGAGGGTGGCGAGACTCCCGAGCCCGAGGATCCTATTGAGGGCTCAGTAACTATTGCTGAGGCTATAGCTGCTGCTGATGGTGCTGCTATTGTTATCGAGAATGCAACTGTTATCGGCGTATATTCTCGTGGCGTATTGGTAGAGGATACCACTGGCAAGTTGCTCGTTTATGTTGGCTCTGCTGTTGATGCCAAGGTAGGCGATGTTGTTAAGGTAGAGGGCTCGATGGCTACCTATGGCGGTTTGCGTCAGGTGGGTACTCCTACTGTAACCGTTACTGGTTCGACCTCTTACACATATCCTACAGCTACCGTGATGGATGGCGCTGCTATGGATGCATACCTGTCGAACCCCGTTATCCAGTATGTTGAGTACACTGGTACTTTGGCAATCAGTGGCTACTACTATAATGTAACTGTTGATGGTGCTGCTACTGCTGTTGGCTCATTGGCTTATGTTATTGATGGCACCGTAGATCCCGCTTTGGATGGTCAGAAGATCTTGGTTAAGGGTTGGACTATCGGTTTCTCTGGTGGCAAGTATGTAAATACTATGATTACATCTGTTACTGCTGCTGATGGCGGTACTACCGAGCCCGAGCCCGAGCCCGAGCCTACACCCGAGCCCGGTGATGTTTTTGTAATTACCTTCCCTGGCAACCCCAGCAAGTATACAAATAGCTATACTGACTCATTCACTATTGAGGTGGGTTCAAATGCTTTTGTATTCAGCGGCATCAACAATGGTCAGGAGTCTAATGCTTGGACAGCTGTTCGCTTTGGTCGTAAGGCTAACGATTCAGTAGCTACTATTGCAACAAGTAATGCGATTTCTTACGCAGTTTCAAGCGTGAAAATCAATTTTACACAGGTTGATACCGAGATGAACTCTGCAAAGCTTATCGTTGCAAGTGATAGCGACTTTACAAATGTTGTAGAGGAGGTTACAGCAGAGTTGGCTGTTGGTGAGGTTGTATACACTGTCACAAGCCCAGCGGAGAATCTTTACTACAAGTTAGAGTATGATATGCCTTTGACTGGTACAAATGGTTCATATCGTTTTGACAAAGTTACTTACGCTAAGTAATTAATTTCATTAACTCTTTCGCTTAACTCGGGTGGGGTAGTCCCTGCCCGAGGTGGCGAGAGATATTTTAACTAAACTTAAAAATACGATATATCTCTATGTATAGACTCTTGTTGAATATGGTTGCAAAGGTGGGTGTTGTTGCAATGATGCTCCTTGTTGCTGCTGGATGCGATGAAGTGAGTGTCGAACAAATCAAGAGCAATGCCTATGTTCAGACTCCCGAGGTTAAGGGCGAGAGCAAGAACTGCGCTGTGGTGCTGCGAGCACAACAGGGTACTTCTTTCTCGATGACTATCGAGTCGGAGGGTGATTGGGCGCGCTTCTCGTCGGGACTCACCACCGCAGAGGGCACAATGGAGACAACCGACAAGATTGTCTATGTCTACTTCAGCAAGAATGCTTCGGGCAAGTCGCGCGAGGCAACCGTACATGTAAGCTTCGGCGATAACACCTCGGTGGCGCTCTCGTTCACACAACACAGCTACGACAATAGCATAGCCTTTGTGCGCGAGTGGGCAGAGTTGCCTGTGTGCAAAAACGAGAATGACTATATCTTCAACACGCACTACGGCACGCTGGGTCTCGATAATAATGCACGAAACTACACCTATTGCTTCGACCCCTCGGTGCGTGCATCGCTGTGGGTGGCATACCCTCTGCACAGCTCACACATGACGGGCGATGGCAACCGCAACAACAGCGACTTTGGCTACGACCCCGCGGTTGAGAGCAGCATGCAGGCAAACTTGAGCCGCTCGTATAACGGCTGGTATGACCGTGGTCACCAGCTCCCCGCTGCCGACCGCAAGTGCTCACAGCAGATGATGGACCAGACATTCTACGCAACAAACATGACCCCCCAGCAGTCGCAGTTCAATCAAAACAAGTGGGGCGTATTGGAGGGTAGAGTGCGCAACATGGTCTGCAGCGATACACTCTATGTCGTTACGGGCGCATACTTCAAGGGTCAGCACGACTCATCCATCGACAGCCAAACCACCGACCGCTCGGGTAACGCTTGTCCCACGGCGACATACTACTACAAGGCGCTGCTTCGCACAAAGAAGGGTAATACGGGTAAATCGATAAGTGAGATAACCGATGCTAATCAGTTGCGTGCCATAGCCATATGGATGCGACACACCAATTCGGGTGATGATACCTCGCTAACAAAGGAGGAGTGCATATCAATCGCAGAGTTGGAGGAGATTACGGGCTTTAGCTTCTTCCCAATGATTGACGATGCTATCGAGGCGGAGGTTAAGCGCACGGCAGTGCCCTCGGAGTGGGGTATTAACTAATGCAAGACGGCAATAAATTAAATATTTGATATATGAAAAAGACCTTTTTAATGCTATTAGTTACGCTATTTAGCGTATCGGTGTGTGTGGCACAAGAGAAGCCGTACACGGTAGTATTCTACAATCTCGAGAACCTCTTCGACATCTACGATGACCCCGAGACACACGACGAGGAGTTTCTTCCCGATGGCGTGAAGCAGTGGAACGAGATTAAGTATCAAAAGAAGCTCACCAACATGGAGCGCGTATTGTTCGACATCGCAGCAATACAGAAGGAGTATCCAATCGTTATCGGTGTGTCGGAGATTGAGAACCGCTCGGTGCTCGAGGACCTCATCTCACAGCCCAAGCTCAAGGGTGCTAACTACCGCATCTGTCACTACGACTCGCCCGATGCTCGTGGCGTGGATTGCGCAGTCCTCTATCGTGCCGATGTCTTCAAGCTCGAGGGCTCGGACAACATCAAACTCAAGGTGGAGGAGTTGCCCGATTTCCGAACTCGCGACCTTGTGGTTATGTGGGGTACAATTGAGGGTGAGCCCTTCTACTTCCTTGTGTCACACTGGCCCTCGCGCCTTGGTGGCAAGGAGGCTTCGCAGTTCAAGCGCGACGCTTGTGCAAAGCAGATTAAAGAGATTAAGGACTCGCTGATAGCCGAGAACCCCGCGACAAAGGTTATCGTCATGGGCGACTTCAACGACGATGCTACGGATGCCAGCATCACAAAGGTTATGGGTGCAAAGGCGAAGGTCAAGGAGCTCGAGAAGGGTGACTTCTTCAACCCCTACAACCAAATGTTGCGCGCAGGCATCGGCACACTCGCATACCAGGATGTGTGGAACTTGTTTGACCACATCTGCGTAACCGAGAACTTGGTAAATGCCCCCGAGGGCGAGCTTCGCATCATCAAGGGCAAGAAGTTCTACGGCAACATTTTTACACGCCCTTATATGCTTCAGCAGGAGGGTCAGTACAAGGGCTATCCATTGCGCACGTTCGTTACGAACAACTTCCAGAATGGCTTTAGCGACCACTTCCCCGTATATATCTATATCGGAAAATAAATATCAAACTTATAACTATGAGGAAATTTTTACTAACTATTCTATGCACCCTTCTTGGTGTTAGTGCCTTTGCCCAAATGGGTGGCATGAAGGGTGTTGTAGTGTCGCGCGATGGCCGCGAGCCCATAAGTGGGGTGGCGTTGGCTATTGACGGTGTTGCCGTCAACACCACGACAAACGAAGATGGTGAGTTTATCATCGAGGGTCTCGCTCCAGGTCAATATATGTTGACTTTCTCGGCTTTTGAGTTCGAGGACCTTGAGCTTATGGTGCGCGTTAAGGAGCTTGTGCACGATATGCAGCAGGTGGTGATGATTCCCACGACAATGACCGTTATTGACGACTCGGCATTTGCGGAGCTCGACACCGATGTTGAGAGCTCGGGCGACTCACAGGCTATGCCCTCGGCACTATCAGCATCAAAGGACATATTCAACAACATAGCCTCGTATCGCTTCTCGGAGATGCGCTTCAATGTGCGTGGCTACGACTCGCAGTATCAGGATGTATACCTCAATGGCATCCGCTTCAACGATGCGCTCACAAGCTATGGACCTTGGTCGTTGTGGAGCGGTCTTAACGATGCCACACGCAACCAGGAGTCCACATCAGGCTTGGAGATGTCAAACTACGGTCTGGGTGGCGTGGCAGGTACTACAAATATCAACGCACGCGCCTCACAGCTTCGCAAGGGCTTCCGCGCAAGTGCTGTGAACGCTACACAGATGTATCGCTTCCGCGCTATGGTGAGCTACGCATCGGGTCAGCTCGATAATGGCTGGTCGTATGGCTTCACGCTCTCTACACGTCAGGGTGGCAACGGCTATGTTGATGGTGTGTACTACAACGCCTACGGCTACTTCTTCTCTGCCGAGAAGATTTTTAACTCTAACCACCGCCTTGCAGCAACCATCATGGGTGCTCCCACACAGCGTGGTGCGCAGCAGGCATCGACACAAGAGGCTTACGACCTTTGGGGTGACAACTACTATAACCCCAACGTAGGTTTGCAGAATGGCGAGGAGCGCAATGCGCGTGTTCGTCGCATGCACGAGCCCATCGCTATGCTTAACTACAACTGGCAGATTTCGGACTATACATCTCTTGCTGTTGCTACATCGCTCCGCTTCGGTAAGAATGGCTACTCGGCACTCACATGGTACAAGGGTGAGGACCCACGTCCCGACTACTACCGTAAGTTACCATCATACTACGGCAGCCGCCTTGTGCGTCGCACCCTGCTCAACAACTTTGCCGAGGCAAATGAGTTGACCATGCCATTTACAGATGTAGACCTCGAGACAGACCGCGCAAAGCTCGTTGAGTACACCCAGAACTGGGATGGCTACATCGACTACGATGGTCTTATTCAGGACAACAAGATGGGCGAGGAGAACTCTATCTATGGCGAGGGACACCGCTCTGTTGCGATGATTGAGGAGCGCCACACCGACCAGCTCGACTACAACATCACTGCACAGCTCAACCATGTGTTCCGTGGTGGCTCGAAGCTCACAGCGGGTCTCCGTGCGCGTATCAACAGAACAGAGTACTACTCAACCGTCAAGGACTTGCTTGGTGGTGACTACTGGTTGGATGTAGATAAGTTCGCAGAGCGCGACTTTGGTGGTAACACCGAGGCTTATCAGAACAACATGGCATACTATCGCGAGCATGGTCACGCACAGGCTGTTAAGGAGGGCGATAAGTATAACTACGACTACTACGCACATGTACGCCAGGGTCAGCTTTGGGCTATGTACGAGGTGCAGGCGGGTGGCTTTACTGCTAATATCGGTGGCGAGGTAGGCGTTTCAAGCCTCTGGCGCGAGGGTCTTTGGGAGAAGGGTCTCTTTATGAATGCTAATGCTGGCGACAACCGCGGCATGACATCGTTTGGTGACTCGGACAAGGTTAACAACCTCACTTATAAGGGTAAGGTTAACCTCTCGTATCGCTTCTCGGGTGCTCATGCTTTGGAGCTTAACGCTACGGCTATGCAGAATGCCCCCATGTTCAATAACGCCTTTGTGTCGGCTCGTACACGCAATCAGATTACTCCAGGTCTCGATGCCGAGAAGATTTATGGCGTAGATGTAACCTATAACCTCAATACTCCTTGGGTGCGTGCGCGCCTCTCGGCTTACTACACCCAGATGATGGACCAGTCGAAGGTTATATCGTTCTACGACGACACACAGGGCTCGTTCACCAACTTCGCAATGTCGGGCATCGACAAGCGCTATATGGGTGTTGAGTTTGGTTTGAGTGTGCCCATCGCTTGGGGTCTCTCATTGCAGAGCGCCGTGAGCCTTGGTGACTACATCTACACATCAAACCCCGAGTTCACACAGATGATTGACAACTCGGCTACGGACATCGTTCACAGCGTTGTGAATTGGAAGGGTATGAAGGTTGAGAGCACACCTCAAACAGCTATCAACGTGGGTCTTAACTTCCGTGGTCCCGACAACTGGTACGCATCGTTGGACTTCAACTACTACGACCGCTTGTACCTCTCTATGAACCCCATGTATCGTACCGAGTACCTCGAGAACGAGCTCAAGCGCATCTACGACTGGAATAGCCTCGAGACAGGTCGTCAGAAGGCATACGTTGTGGACATCATCGACGGCATCCGCGCACAGGAGGAGTTGGGCAATGCCTACACATTGAGCGCAAGCATCGGCAAGAACTTCCGCATCAAGTATAAGTATACGCTTGGTTTCAGCCTTCAGGTGAACAATATCTTGAACAACCAAAACATCAAGACGGGTGGTTACGAGCAGATGCGACTCAACAAGCTCTCTGACCCCATCATCTTCCCCGACAATGAGGGCGTTATGCAGATTGTTAAGAAGCCTACAACATATTCACGCTTCGACTCGAAGTATTTCTATAT
>JAGBTW010000185.1 GCA_017631135.1 Alistipes sp. | reverse complement strand
TGGGTAGTACTTAACGTACGTCTCATACCCAACTTTGACAAAAGTGCCACAGCGTCACTATCACACAAACTTAATTTTGCATCAGAAGAGGTCAGGCTTGGTTTATCACAAAAGAAGAACCCCACGGGATAGTACAAAACGTACAGCCCGTGGGGTCTTACTTTTCGTGATAGGCCAAGAATGACCACTTATCATGCAAAATTATCGGCGGGGAATATATTGCTTAATAACACCTCGCTTCGAGCCACGAATAAACTCGATAAGCTTGTTTCTTTCGGGGGTCTCGGGAACTTCGGCCTCGGCCTTATCGCAACCTGTTTGGTAGTTTAGCTCGCTCTGGAAGAGGATGCGACAAGTGTTGTGGATAGAGGCTATCTGCTCGTCGGTGAAGCCACGACGTGAAAGACCAATCTTGTTTATACCAGCGTAGTGAGTCTCGCCATTTGTAGCGATGATGTAGGGAGGAATATCCTGTGACACAAGAGCACCACCCTGAACCATGCAGTGGTCACCGATATGCACCCACTGATGTATCGCTGCGTGGCCGCCGATAACAACCCAGTCACCAACCTCAACCTCACCAGCAAGAGATACGCGGTTAGCGATGACGCAGTGGCTACCCACAACGTCGTCGTGTGCCACATGCACATAAGCCATAAGGAGGTTGTGACTGCCAACAACGGTAGTGCCACGAGAGGCAGTACCGCGTGCGATGGTCACACACTCACGAATATCGTTATAGTCGCCAATAACGGCTGTTGTCTGCTCGCCCTCGAACTTAAGGTCCTGGGGAAGGCAGGCGATGCATGCACCAGGGTGCACCTTGTTACCCTTACCGAGGCGCGCGCCGTTGTAGATGATGGCGTGGGGGCCTATCCAGCAATCGTCACCAATGACTACATCGCCCTCGACATAGGCAAAAGGCTCGATAGTTACGTTCTTACCAATCTTTGCATCGGGGTGAACGTATGCCAAATTACTAATCATAAAAAGTCAATTGTTTGTGTCCGTATGTTTATTATCTATTCTTCACAATCTGTGCTGTGAGCACCGCCTCGCACACGAGCTGACCGCCAACAAAGGCTTTAGCCTCCATTGTGCAGATGCCACGACGCATGTCGATGATGTGGCACTCGAGCTGGAGCGTATCACCAGGCACTACCTTACGCTTCCACTTCACACCATCGGCCTTGAGAAAGTATGTAGAGTAGCTTGAAGGCTCCTCAACGCGACTGAGCACAAGAAGACCACCACACTGCGCCAACGCCTCGATGATGAGTACGCCAGGCATAACGGGCTCCTCGGGGAAGTGACCCACGAAGAAGGGCTCATTCATAGAGACCTGCTTGATGCCACCGATAGCATTCTCCTCGATGTGGAAGACGCGGTCAACGAGCAAGAATGGAGGACGGTGAGGTAGGAGCGCCTTAATTTGGTTGATGTCCAAGAGTGGCTGCGCCTTTGCGCTGAACTTGAACGAGGGCTTCTCGCCACTGCGACGTATCGAGCGAGAAAGATCCTTCATGAACTCCGTATTTGCGAAGTGACCGGGGCGCGTAGCCCATACACGACCCTTGATGCGCATGCCAAGAAGGGCAAAGTCACCAAGAAGGTCGAGGAGCTTGTGGCGTGCAAGCTCGTTGTTTGCGCGCAACTGCTGGTTGTTGAGATAACCGCCAGTGATGCGTATATCATCCTTCTGGAAGATGTTTTTGAGGTGGTCGAGCTGCTCCTCGGTAACGGCATTCTCCACAACGACAATGGCGTTGTCGAGGTCACCACCCTTGATAAGATTCATCTTCATTAGAGGCTCGAGCTCGTGAAGGAAGACGAAGGTACGACACATGGCGATTTTATCGGTGTAGTTATCGGCATTGTTGTATGTAGCATACTGATTACCAACAACCTTCGAGTTATAGTCTACATGCACCGACACAGAGAACTCATCGTCGGGATATAGGACAATAGCCACGCCCTTCTCGGGGAGTGTATATACCTGCTTCTCGGTCACCTCGTAGTAGCGACGCTCGGCACTCTGCTCTACTGTGCCTACCTCTGTTATGCGCTTTGCATACTCCAACGCCGAGCCATCCATGATGGGGGTCTCGGGAGCGTTGATGTCGATAGAGGCGTTATCCACGCCGAGAGTCCATAGTGCCGAGATGATGTGCTCGATGGTACTCACACGCGCTGCGCCATGCTCGATGGTTGTGCCACGCGACGTGTCCACTACATACTCACACAATGCGGGCACCTCGGGTGCGCCCTCAATATCTACGCGACGGAATGTTATGCCATGATTCTCCTCTGCGGGATTTACTGTCATCTTAACCTGCAATCCTGTATGCAGACCCTTACCCTCAAATGAAATAGCTGCGGCAAGAGTACGTTGTTTGGTTGCCATAATACTATATAATTTTAGTTCGTATCAAACGATAAATTCACATTAATGGGACAAATATACTAAAAAAATTAAAAAAAATTACTACTTTTGCTCTGAAATATCACATCTTATGGCAGACAAGAGAGAGAATAGACCACCGAGAGGCACACAGCCACCATCACATAGGGCGCGTCGCCGCCCACCCATCGACCTCGGAGATACACGCTCGGAGAGCTTTGGCGAGTGGTTGTACAGCCATCGCATGGGCATCATAGCCGTCATCGTCTGCTTCATCATCGGCAGCATATTCATCGCCACAGCACGCATAGATGTCGAGGTGCGACCCCTCGAATATATCGTCGAGTTTGTCGACGAAGCACCCACACCCGAGGACATCGAGAAGCTCAAGGAGCAGCGCGATAAACTGCAAGAGGATATAAACCGCCGTCTTGCCGCCATCGAGAAGGTCAAGAATGTACAGTCCAACGAGTCTGCCGAGGAGGGCGGAGCACCCAGCCAGGTATACGACAGCGAGACACAGCAGATGATGGATAAGGTGGCATCGGACATGGCATCCAACCGCAGCGACTACGAGAGTGGCATGCGCAACATCAAGGGTCAAGGCAAGGGTGGCACAGGCTCGGGCACGGGAGGCAAGAAGGGCGATGGCAAGGACAGTAACTTCAAGGGTGCGGTGACCGTGTCGTACGACATAAACTACATCAAGGGCACGAAAAAGGTTGCACGCACAGCGCGCGCCTCGCTATACAAGCCCGCCTATCGCGCCAAGGGCGAGGGCGTGGTTGTTGTAGAGGTCAAGGTTAACCGCAATGGCACGGTGACAAGCGCCATTGTGCGCTCATCGACAAACCGCGAGTTGGATAGCTACGCACGCAGCGCAGCACTAAACGCTGGCACGCTATTTAACATCGACCCCGAGGCTCCCGTGAGCAATGTAGGAACAATAACTTACACTTTTGTAGCTCAATGACAAAGACTCGCTACATACGCCTTGTGACACACCTGATCATGACACTTGTGATGCTCTCCACATCGGAGAGCTACGCCTCATGCATCGATGCGTACCACACAGATGTCACCCACGAGTGCCACGATGAAGATAGCAGTCATTCTATCGTTACGTTAGGTGTCAACAATAGTGTTGCATTAGCAGTAAACCCTACGACAACACAAAACGTTACACCCATAGTGCGCACCACATTGCGAACTAATAATGGCATTGAGCGCGCACAGCAATATACAAGAACAACAGCCGCTATAGATAATACCACTTCGGCAGCAAGATACGGATTGTATAACCATAAAATATTATTTGTCTCCACAGCCCGCCATCACTACGTATGTCGGCTACGGAGGCTTATTATTTAGCCAATATTATACTTTTAATAATTAGCGCACTATACATATGGTGCGCACCAAAGTATAATAAACAATAGCTAAATAAAACAAATATATTATGATTAGACAAGAGATTTGCGAGGCACTTTATGCCTTGCCTAATGGTGTTGTAGAGCCACGACGCCGCCCAATTACAAAACCTATTATTTCTGCTATTACTGGTATAGCACTGCTGATTGCTACCATTTTTATACCAAGCACCAAAGATGGTATGCTGGAAATGGCATTAATTGTGGGTGGTGGAGCGTTAATACTATATGGATGGTGTGTGATGATGGTACGAATCATCAACAATGACAAGGTACCATACCACACTCCAACTAAAAGCTACATGAGCTATCGGGAACGCTTCTACACACACGATAAGAGTGAAGAACTCAAGGCTGCAATTGCTACCAAGGACTACAATCGCCTTGAGAGCATAGAGACATCAAACATCTCGGCATTGACAGTCACGGAGTGTCGCACTAAGGATGGTTCAATCGTAGCATTAGCACTCTATGAGTATGCTATATATGAGGATATTTTAGTTGACAAAGTAACGATTATTCGCTCCTAAGATTTGTGCGAGTGATGGTTAGTTGCCACTATTAATTTGACAAGTATTATATTTACATATATTTGATTAATTATGCTGACTGAAAACTTCCTGCTTGTAGGAGCCCTACTACTCTTTGTTGCTGTATTGGCTGGTAAGGCGGCATACCGTCTTGGAGCACCTGCGCTGTTGCTATTCCTCGGTGTGGGAATACTATTTGGATACAACGACTTCGTGATGTTCGACTCGGCATCCTTTGCGGAGTTTATCGGCATGGTGGCACTCTGTATCATACTATTTTCAGGTGGTATGGATACGAAGTTTTCAGAGATACGCCCCATCATCGCACCAGGTATAATCATGGCGACACTCGGTGTGACGCTTACAACATTCATCGTCGGCAGCTTTATATATGTGATTGCGCCACAAATGGATGTGAGAATATCATTTAGCATGGCACTGCTACTCGCTGCAACGATGTCCTCTACCGACTCGGCATCGGTATTCTCAATACTGCGCACCAAGAAGCAGGGTCTGCGCCAAAACCTGCGCCCACTATTGGAGCTTGAGAGTGGTAGTAACGACCCCATGGCATATATCCTTACCGTGATGCTCGTAAGCATCGTAACGGGGGCGGGCGATGTGACATGGTATGGCGCCGTAACAAACTTTATCGTGCAGATGGTCGTGGGTACCGCACTCGGATATGGCTTTGGTCGCGCCACAGTGTGGATAATGAATCGAATAAACATACGCAGCATAGCGTCGCTATACTCGGTGTTGCTACTGGCGTGCGCATTCTTCACATACTCATTCACAAGCATAGCATACGGCAACGGATACCTCGCCGTATATATTGCAGGCCTTGTGGTGGGTAACTACCACATCGTATATCGCAATATGCTGAGCACATTCTTCGACTCTTTCACATGGCTATTGCAGATTGTGCTATTCCTCATTCTGGGTCTATATGTCGATGTACACGACCTCATCAACCCCGATGTCTTCCTTATGGCTTTGGCGATAGGTGCCTTTATGATTTTCGTAGCACGACCCATTGCGACATTTATATGTATGTCACCCTTCCGCATGTTCTCAGGCAAGGCGCGTGTATATGCATCATGGGTGGGATTACGCGGTGCTGTGCCAATCATCTTTGCTCTATATACCATTACGCATGATGTTCCAAACGCGGAATATATCCTCAACGTGGTCTTCCTCGTGACCATCATATCACTCGTTGTGCAGGGTACTACGGTTAGCGGTATGGCAAACTGGCTCAAGCTATCGTACGAAGAGCCACAGCAAACATTCAAATTCACCGTGCCCGACCATATACGCAGCGAGTTCTCGGAGATTGAGGTTAACGATGCACTGCTCAAGAAGGGCGACACACTCAAGGATATACGCCTCCCAGGTCACACACTTGTCGTCATGGTATGCCGCAACGAGCAATACTTCGTGCCCAAGGGTCTAACACAGCTTCTTGTGGGCGACAAGCTCTTGGTCGTTTCTGACAACAACGAAGAACTCCTCCAAAAGGTCAAGGACATGGGCATCGACAACATTATCAAGGTGTAGCAAAACTAAATAGATTAGGGAGCGGTAATTAGCACAGATGCAATAATCTTTGATTTTATAGT
>JAGBTW010000184.1 GCA_017631135.1 Alistipes sp. | reverse complement strand
GTTTGCGGGTTACATTTTTGTAACCCGCAATGTAGGGGGCTGTTGTCTGCGCCGAGGGACTTAAGGGACATAAGAGATAATAAGAGACATAAGGGAGGACGCGGAAACCACAAGAGCGTCATCTTGAGCGTAGCGAAAGATCTCCTCGCTGACTACTCGTTATTAACACAGTTGCCATAGTCGGCTTTGAGGAGATGTTTCACTTCGTTCAACATGACAACACATGACAACAACACTAATTATCAACGCATTACTAATTACTAATTATTCATACCCTCACTTATGTCTCTATTGTCCCTTGTGTCTCTTATGTCTCTCGGGTATTAAAAATAATACCCGCGCCGTAAGGCGAAAAAGTGAGTAGTAAGGAGTAGTGTTAGGGTAGTTGAGTGGTTGCGGTGCGAGTGCACCGCAACAGCGCGCTAAAGAAAGCCCATTCTACTCTTTTCTACACCCTTTATACTCTCTTCTACCTCGCCCCACCAAGCGATGTGTCCAAACACCTCACCATCGTTGTGCAAGGGGCGTTTTGTGAGATAATTGGTGCAAATGATGGTGGTTTCACAAATTATTACTACATTTGCTAAACAATTAACTCACGACAGCTATGAACATTATTTTCAAATACCGCATGTTGAGCGACGAGAGCGACAACTTCGTGCGCGACTTCGAGGTTTACCCCGACATGACACTAACAGAGTTTCACCAATTCCTTATCAAGGCGTTGGGCTACGACGACTGCATGGTATCCATATTCAAGGCCGACGCCGAGTGGAGACCGCTGGAGGAGTACTCGGAGATAGACATGGGTGATGACATGCCCGGGGCACCACGTTGCATGGACAAGGTGACGCTAATGGAGGTGACAAGTGCCTTCCACGACCGCATGATATACACCTTCGACATGATGAACAACCGTGCGTTCTACATCGAGCTACTTGACATGCAGCGCCCACAGGGTGGCTTGACATATCCGCGCGTGGCATTTGAGCATGCGCCAGTGCCCGACCAGTACGACCCCGAGGCAACGGAGGAGTGTGGCTCGATATTCGAGGAGATGATGGGCGAATACAACGAGTTCGATGGCGATGACGGCTACGACGATGAGTTCTAAACGAGGTGTGCTGATTGTCGTTGTTGGACCCACAGGCTCGGGAAAGAGTGCCCTGGCTGTGGAGCTCGCAAAGCACCTTCGCGCACCTATAATATCCACAGACTCGCGACAGGTGTTTCGCGGCATGCCCATAGGCACAGCACAGCCCACAGCAGAGGAACTCGCCGCGGCGAAGCACTACTTCATAGCAGACCGCGAGGTGGAGGATGACTTCAATTGCGGTAAGTTCGAGGTAGAGGCTCTCGCACTGCTCGACAAGCTCTTCGCCGAGAGCGACTATGTCGTGGCGGTGGGTGGCTCGGGACTCTATGTGCAGGCGCTGTGCGAGGGCATGGACGACCTGCCCGATGCCGACCCTGCAATACGCGAGAGCCTAAAGCAGCGCCTGGCAAACGAGGGGCTTGAGAGCCTTGTTGCCGAGCTACGCGTGCGCGATGCGAAGTATGCCGAGGAGGTGGACATCTGCAACCCCGCGCGTGTGATGCGCGCACTGGAGGTGTGCCTATCTACGGGACGCCCATACTCGGAGCAGCGCAAGGGCACAACGGCAGAGCGCAGCTTTAATATCGTAAAGATAGGCACGGAGATGCCGCGCGATGTGCTCTACGACCGCATAAACCGCCGCGTAGACATGATGGTGGCAGAGGGTCTCGAGGCCGAGGCGCGCGCCATGTACCCCAAGCGCCACCTCAATGCCCTGCAGACGGTGGGCTACCGCGAGCTCTTCGACTACTTCGACGGCGAATGTACGTTCGAGGAGGCTGTGGAGCTGGTAAAGCGCAACTCGCGCCGCTATGCCAAGCGCCAGCTAACATGGTTCCGCCGCGATCCCCACACCGCCTGGTTCAACCCCAACGACATCCCTGCCATATTGGCTCATATCGCCTCTTTCAAGCCATAGCTCGGAATAGTGAGAATAAAGTAGGGTAGTTAGAGGTAAGTTCTTGCTGTTTAAGACTTTTATCGGATGGTGATATTGTCGAAACATACAAAACTCTTACGCGGTATTATGCATGAGATATGGCGTTGGGGGTTCGATAATTGATAATTTTCTTATAACAATTTTGGAAGAATAAAAATAATTACTATCTTTGCACCACCAAACGCGAAAGCCTTGGTATTCGGAGAATCCGTAGCTCAGTAGGTAGAGCACAACACTTTTAATGTTGGGGTCCCGGGTTCGAACCCCGGCGGATTCACCAAAATTTAACGAGCAGCAGATTTCATCTGTTGCTTTTTTTGTTGTATGCATCAGTGAGCAAGCTCCACCATGCAACAACAAAATAGCACCTTGCTTACAGCAAGTAGTGCTCGCCATAATCCACCGCGCCTACTCACTTAATGCGGGTTGAGCCGATAGATATATAAGTTTATTGCTCGACTGCGTCTGCGCTATACGGTATCGGCTCTTCGACTGCGTCTGCAAACCTTTGACCGTGCCGACCTCGATATTGTCGATTAGGCTACTCTCAAAAGGGCATACGCCTTCGACTTGCTCTTGCCGTCAATAGTCTCGTTGCTATTAGTAAACCACTCGACAAAACGCATCGCACGGGCGTTTGGAAAACTCTTTGCGAGGAGCAAAACGCCATCGTAGTCGAGAACATC